>JAFPAS010000228.1 GCA_017424205.1 Prevotella sp.
CAGCTGTATCGTCCTATTATGAAGAAAGAAGAGACCGTAGAGAGCGAACCAATCTTTACAGTTACGACTCCTCCAGATCCCGAACGATCAGACCTTGAGCCAACGGCAGGATCAGACACTTCATATCCAGATCCCAAACCATCAGACCTTGAGCCAACGGCAGGACCAGACACTTCATATACAGATCCCAAACCATCAGACCTTGAGCCAACGGCAGGACCAGACACTTCATATACAGAAAGAATGAAACAATGGATAATAAAAATATTGAAAGATACAGAGGAATAACTCTTTCGAAAGAGACATCTCCTGAAGCCATTGCTGACGAACTTTCAAAGTTGGTAAAGTCGCTGGTGGCAGCAGAACGCAATGACCTTTTGCTTGATGCCATCGGTGTGCCTGTATTAGAGAAGCTACGCGTTGAGGCCGCTAAAAAACGCTTAAGCCGACTCCTTATAACAAAGGACTACCGCTTCATTCTCATTGACGATAACAAAAAGGAAATTATCCTTAATCCTGTACACAAGGCAGTATATCTTCTCTTTCTCAATCATCCTGAGGGTATAGAGTTTAAGAATCTCATAGACTATCGTGAAGAATTACTGAAATACTATATGGCTACAGCACGTTTGATGGACAAGAATGCCATAACAGAAAGCATTGATAAACTTATTGACCCCTTTAATAATTCCATCAATGAAAAATGCTCAAGAATAAAAAATGTTTTGCTTGGCATGATGGACCAGTATACGGCAGACTATTATATTGTAAGCAGCCATAACAAGAAACATGTGACTGGTTCGTCAAAAATATGGTATGAACGACTCAAAGTTATCAAACTGCCTAGGAATCTCGTGCTGCAAGAAGAGAAGATTATTTTACTTTAGGCTAACTTTATCAGCGTAAAACAAATATTGCCGCTGTCACATCAGCGTATGTTCTTAATTACTTGGGGAGATACACTCTTTATATATACCGAGCAATATCCTCCAGAGATTGCTTTTTTGATCACTTTAGGTGAGCATACAAGTCCTGAACCGAGCGAGGAGCAATCAATACCACAGGCAGGCAGTGGAGTGCGAAGCACGTAACTCCTGTAAAGAAATATCATACATCATACATTATCCCCCGAAGGGAGAGGCAGAGCAATACGTGCTGTCATCCCTTCGGGGTTCGATTTGTTATGACATCAGTTATCCAGGGAACGCTTTCCTCCTTCCCCCTTAATCCTTCCTCTTTAATCCCCCTCCCCAGAATGTTATAAAATGAAAAAAAATGCAGTTTATGCAATAAACAATAATTTTATTCGTTATAATGTTGTGGGACATAGTATGCAGACGATAACAAGCGGCGTAATGTCGTGCCTGCGAATCATTGTGGCAGGTGTTGCATTGACCTTTGTTACGGAGGTTAAGGCACAATACGACGTGCTATTCAGTCACTACTATGACATGGAGACAAGTTTCAATCCAGCGGCTGCAGGAAAAAATCCGAAACTCAATATCACAGCAGCATACGCCATGGATTTAGCTGGATTCGAGCATAACCCGCAGACGGCATACGTATCAGCCGACATGCCTTTCCTCTTTCTCGGAGGCACGCATGGCGCTGGAGCGCAGTTTATGAGTGACAAACTCGGTTTGTTCGATCATATGCGCATCTCGCTGCAGTATGCCAATAAGCAGCGGCTATTCGGTGGCGAACTGAGCATTGGCGTGCAGGCATCACTGCTTTCTGAGAAGTTCGACGGCTCAGGGCTCGACCTTGAAGACAGCAGCGACCCTGCTTTCACATCATCGGAGGTCAACGGCAACGGATTCGACCTCGGTGCCGGAATATACTACAAGCGCAAGCAGTTTTATGTAGGAGTGTCAGCGCTTCATCTCACATCGCCAAAGGTAGAACTGGGCGAGGTAAACGAGCTCCAGATTGATCCTACATATTATCTGACAGCAGGCTATGCCTTCAAACTGCGTAACCCTTTCCTTACGGTCATGACATCGGCCATAGGACGCACGGACGGAGTGGCTTACAGAGCAGACGTGACAGGACGACTGGTATATCAGAACGATACTAAATATATGTATGGTGGACTCTCTTACAGTCCGACAAACAGCGTGACAGCTTTAGTGGGCATGAAAATACAGGGCGTGACCCTCAGTTACAGTTACGAGTGTTACACCTCAGGGGTTAATCCTGGTAATGGCTCGCACGAACTATTCGTTGGATACCAGATTGACCTGAATCTCGTGAAGAAAGGAAAGAATGTGCATAAGGCAGTGAGAATCCTGTAATACGAATATATAACAATGTAATGGATGTCGTTGGCTTCTTTCAGAATGTTAAGATGATTCTGCCGTAGCTTATTTGACTATTGAAACAAAAAACAAAACAAAATATATGAAGAAAGTACAAATCATATCATGCAGTGTCTTACTCATGCTTCTTTCTGCATGCATGGGCAGCCAGGGACTCTCATCTGCAGGAAGCGGAGGAGAAGTCGTGGGAGTAGGAGGCGGAAAAGCCTTCACAGAACCGACACCTTATGGCATGACACTCGTAAAGCGAGGCTATCTCAAGATGGGTATTGAGAAGCAGGACTCGTTATGGGGCACACAGACACCAGTGAAGGAAATCAGTGTCGACGGATTCTGGATGGACGAAACAGAGGTGACAAACTCAAAGTATAAGCAGTTTGTGCAGTGGGTGCACGACTCTATTCTGCGTACACGTCTTGCTGACCCTGCATACGGCGGCGATGAGTCGTATATGATTACAGAGGATAGAGAGGGCAATCCTGTCACTCCGCATCTCAACTGGAAAAAGCAGTTGCCACGCAAACCAAACGAGGACGAGCAGCGTGCAATAGAGAGCTTCTATACATATAATCCCGCTACTGGTGAGAAGATGCTCGACGTGTCACAGCTCAACTACAGATATGAGGTGTACGACTATACCACTGCGGCGCTACGACGCAACCGACTAAATCCGGCAGAGCGAAATCTCAATACCGATATAGAGGTCGATATGGACGAGGTGGTGATGATTTCAAAGGATACGGCATACATCGATGACGAGGGAAACATCGTGCGCGAAACTATCAACAGAGAACTCACTGGTCCGTGGGATTTCCTCAATACATACATCGTAAATATATATCCTGATACAACCTGCTGGGTGAACGACTTCAAGAACTCAGACAACGAGCTCTATCTGCGCAACTATTTCACTAACCCTACATACAACGAATATCCTGTTGTAGGCGTGACATGGGAGCAGGCTAATGCCTTCTGCGTGTGGAGAACAGAATATCTGCTGAAGGGTCTTGGACCGCAGGCGCGCTACATTCAGCGCTATCGTCTGCCGACTGAGGCAGAATGGGAGTATGCCGCAAGAGGAAAAGATGGCACAGAGTTCCCGTGGAACGAAATGGACACGAAGAACGAGGATGGATGCTTCTATGCTAACTTCAAACCTGATAGAGGTAACTACATAGAAGACGGCAACCTGATTACAAGCCGAGTGGGCAGTTATGGTTCTAATTCTAACGGCCTGTATGATATGGCAGGTAACGTGGCAGAATGGACATCAACAGTATATACTGCGTCTGGAGTGTCTGCAATGAACGACATGAATCCGCAGCTCGACTACAATGCAGCGATTGAAGACCCATACCGATTGAAGAAAAAGTCTGTAAGAGGTGGCTCATGGAAAGACCCAGAATCATTCATACGCTCGGCATGGCGCTCTTGGGAATACCAGAACCAGCCACGCTCGTACGTGGGTTTCCGCTGCGTACGCTCATTGGCAAGTTCATCAAGCGTCAATCAGAAGCAGCAGAAGAAACGCAAATAAAGCACTGGCATAACAGAGCATAGCACGACAGATAATTTTGCATACATATAAAACACTATAATCACGATGGCAAAATATAGTAAATTCAATATAATCTATCTCATACAGAAATGGATGGACAGCGTGGCAGGACAGACATTCATGAATTATGCATATTCATGGGGCGCTGCCATAGTAATCCTCGGTACACTCTTCAAACTGACCCACTTGCCAGGAGCAAACCTCATGCTCTTTATAGGTATGGGTACAGAGGTGTTCGTATTCTTCATTGCTGCGTTTGACCGTCCGTTTGATAAGACTGCTGACGGTCGTGAACTCGCTACAGACAGCCAGCTGGCAGCAGAAATGGCAGAAGATGAGGAGGATGAGATAACTGAGGGCAATGCATCACAGGCAATGCCAGGAAGTACTATCATATTCGGAGGTGGAATGGTAGGTGGTACGCCAGCTGCAGCTTCATCTGCTACTACAGAGCAGCAAGCAGCTATGGGCGAGGTGCCTGCTGGTATCTCTGGCTCTATCCCTGGCTCGCCAGTTGTAGTTGGTGCTCCTGCACCGGCTGTGACAACAGAGACAGCTACAGCTATGGAAGAGGTTACAACAGCATACATCGACCGACTTAATGAGCTCAATGAGACTCTCTCTAAGGTGGCTGAACTCAGCAAGCGCCTCACTACCGACTCTGAGGAGATGGAGAATCTCAACCGTACACTCACCGGAATCTCTCGAGTATACGAAATGCAGCTTAAGTCGGCTTCGCAGCAGATTACCACACAAGACCAGATTAACGACCAGACACGCATGCTCGCACAGCAGATGGCTGACCTCAATGCTATCTATGCCCGCATGATTGAGGCCATGTCTGTCAATATGAAGCAATAGGCTTCTATAGAAACTGATAACGGCTCAGAGCCGGAATAACAATACTACAAACCAACCAACTGATGGCAATAAAGAAAAACTACGTCTCGCCGCGCCAGAGAATGATTAACCTCATGTACGTCGTGCTCATGGCTATGCTTGCAATGAATATCTCTAACGAGGTGCTCGACGGATTCACTATTGTCGAAGAAAGCCTGCAACGCACTACTGCAAACTCTTCAAAGCAGAATGCAGCTATATATAGCGACTTCGAATCACAGATGAAGACTAACCCGCAGAAGGTGAAGGAATGGTTCGAAAAGGCTACAGCGGTGAAACGAATGAGCGACTCGCTATACAACTACGCTGAGCAGCTTAAACTGGCTATAGTGAGAGAGGCTGACGGTGATGACGCTGACATAAATAATATTGAGCGAAAGGACGACCTTGAGGCTGCTAATCAGGTGATGCTCGCACCTACTACAGGACAGGGCGCAAAGCTGAAAAAAGCAATAGATAGTTTCCGTCAGAGAATCCTGACTATGGTTACTGACCCTGAACAGCGACGCATCATAGAGAACAACCTGACTACAACTATATCAGGAAAATCTAATCCGCTCAACAAGAACTGGCAGGAGTATATGTTCGAAGGCATGCCTGTAGCGGCTGCCGTGACACTGCTGTCGAAAATTCAGAGTGATGTGAGATATGCTGAGGGCGAGGTGCTTCATACGCTCGTCAGCAATATTGATATGAAGGATATTCGTGTCAACAGACTTTCAGCATTCGTTATTCCTAATGCGCAGACCGTAGTACGTGGCGACAGATTCTCTGCTCAGATTGTTATGGCGGCTATCGATACTACGCAGCAGCCTAAAATATTCATCGGCGGACGCGAAATGGACCTGCCGAACAATACATACGAGTTGACCACAACACGCACGGGTGACTTTACTTTCGGCGGATACATTACTATGGTTAATGGCAATGGTGAGACTATACGCCGTGACTTCGAACAGAAATATACTGTAGTCGACCCTTCGGCAACTGTCTCTGCCGACCTGATGAATGTGCTCTATGCAGGTTATTCTAATCCTATCAGCATTTCTGTACCAGGAGTGCCTGTCAATAGGGTTACTGCAACTATGTCTGGAGGAACGCTCATGCCTGTTGCTCCTGGAAAATACATAGCACGTCCGGCAAAGGTAGGACAGGATGTCACTATCACCGTGTCGTCAACACAGTCTGGCAGAGCGCAGCAGATGGGACAGTATACGTTCCACGTGCGTAAACTGCCTGATCCGACAGCATACATCGCAATGGGCACTGACAGATTCCGTGGAGGCGGACTGCCAAAGGCGCAGCTGATGGGCGCAAGCGGAATAAAGGCTGCTATCGACGACGGACTGCTCGATATCGAGTTTAAGGTGACGGAGTTTGAAGCGGTATTCTTTGACAATATGGGTAATGCAGTGCCGATGGTTAGTGACGGAGCGGCATTCTCAGGACGACAGAAGGATGCTTTCCGCAAACTCTCAAGAAATAAACGATTCTATATATCAAGAATTACAGCAGTCGGACCAGATGGCATAGCACGCAAACTGCCAGCCTCAATGGAAGTTATAGTGAAATAACAAACGTGTCTCGTCCTCGTTGTCGTCGCCGTCCCCGTTCTCATTAACTTCCGAAAGTTAAATAAATAATTAAACGTTACAAAATATGATTCTGAAAAGTATAAATAAACGCGTTGCAGCTGTTGCCGCAGTCCTGCTGCTCGGTGCTACATTCATGGCACAGGTTGCTGATGCACAGCCGAAGGCACGTCGAAATCAGGCTAATGCAAAAAAGACTCCTGCCAGCGCGCTGACTACTCGTGCACAGATTTCCTTCCCTACATCAGCCGCAATGGATGAAGATGTGGTGTGGCGCAGAGATATCTACCGCGAACTCACACTCACTGATCCTGCTAATGCTGGACTATACTATCCAGTTGAAGCTACAGGCAGCGAGATGAACTTCTTCACATATATATTTAAGCTGATGCTGACAGGCAATGTGCCTGCATACGAATATCGTCTTGACGGCAACGAGGTGTTTACCGACTCGGCTCGTGTCAAACCGCTTGCTCTGCTCGACAACTATCATATTTATTACGAGCGCAACAACGGACGCCTGACGATAGACAATGCAGACATTCCGTCGCGCGAGGTGAAGGCTTACTATATCAAGGAGTCTGCATACTACAATCAGGCAACTGGCACTTTCCATAAGAAGGTTGAGGCTATCTGCCCGATTATGGTTCGTGAAGATGATTTTGGTGATGGCTCAGCTAAATATCCGCTCTTCTGGATGAAATATGACGACCTCGCTCCGTTCCTCACCAGACAGACTATCATGACATCAAATCTGAATAATGCGTCAGTGATGTCTGCCGACGATTATTTCACTCGTAATCTCTATAAGGGCGATATTTACAAGACTAACAATATGCTCGGACAGACACTTGCACAGTACTGCCCTACAGACTCTGCAATGAAGAAAGAGCAGCTTCGCATAGAGGCAGAACTGCTCGCCTTTGAGAAGAATGTCTACGGTGACCAGGCAAAGAAGGATTCGCTCGATAGCATCGCAAAGGCGAAGGAGCTTGATGCAAAAGCTGTTAAGAAGGTTCGCTCTAACACACGCAGAGGATCGTCAGCTACAGTAAAGCAGAAAAAGGCAAAACAGCCAAAGGCATCTTCGGCTTCGGCAGCAAGAGTGTCAGTTAGAAGAGAAAGACGTTAATAGATTTAACCCCTATACAACATGAAAAAGATTTTTATAATATTATCAGTAATGCTGATGACCGCTGTTGTGGCTGAAGCAAAAATAAAGTTCGGTGTAAGAGCAGGAGCAAACATAACCGAAATGTCGTTCTCTACTGATGTCCTTGACGCTAAAAACCGTACAGGATTCTATCTCGGTCCAACAGTTAAGATTGGTCTGCCGCTCGGATTTGATGTCGACGCATCAGTGATATACAACCAGTGGGAGGCAGACCCTGACCTATATTACACAGTGGATGATACTTCAAATTCGATTAAAGCCTCAAACCTCAAGCGCAAAGTCATTGCTTTGCCGCTCAATCTCCGTAAGGGCTTCGGCTTGGGCGACAAAGCCAGTGTCTTTGTTTTTGCCGGTCCACAGTTCAGTTACAACATCGGCGATAAGAAGATTAAAGAAATCGACTGGGAATGGAAGACCACAGACATCAGCATCAATGTCGGAGTTGGTGCTATGCTCCTTAATTTCCTTGAAGTGAAAGCCAACTACAATATTCCTTGCGGTAAGACAGGCGAGTTTAAGGTTGGCGAAGCGGTCGACGGAGTCTATGACACCCTCAGAGGCAAGACCGGCGGCTGGCAAATCGGTGCAGCGGTATATTTCTAAATATCTCGCAAATTATCCCTCAGCGATACAATCTAACTTGCAAAGAATAACCAATATTAATCGGCGACCTACCCAAGGCCGCCGATTTTTTACTGCTACGATAATCCTCTACCATCCTCTACTATCCTCTGGCGTCCTCTCTCGTCCTCTTTTATCCTCTTTCTGCAATACAATCAGACCTCTCAAAAGATAATATTCTTCCCGTTTTTATGTATCAGCCTTACATTCATGACTAATTCATGATAATTTATGTTCTAGTTGTCGTCCTCGTTATCGTCTAAAAAGTGTAAACGAACTCCTGATACATGCCCCCTCTTAGCCCTTTCCACCATACATAATGTTCATGTTGACGTTCTCGTTGACGTTATTGTCTTCCATTCGTGACTAATTCATGATAATTTGTGTTACGCTATAGTTCACGTTAAAACACTCAGTGTTTCATTAGTAA
>JAFPAS010000229.1 GCA_017424205.1 Prevotella sp.
ACAGAATTGAGCTGAAGCATGAGTGCATCATTATTCTTTGCCTGAATGTAATACATCGCAGCACCAGAATACATGCCAGAAAGCGAATTTCCGTTCCACTGCTCGTTCACACCACGGTTTGCTGCGTAAAGACGGTCCCAGTTAATCTGACGGTTTGCTTCGCTTGCCTTGAAGAAGTCATAAGCTTCCTGCCATGCCTGAGGAGTATATTCATTATTACGCATATTCTCAGGATCCCATACGTCATAGTATGCCGAAGGAAGACGTTTCCAATAGTCAGGATGTGGATTGTCTGAGTTATTGTAATTCAGTTTAGTAGACTTATACATTGAGTAGCGGCCACCTAATGTTGTTGTCAACTTTGTATCGTCACTAATCTTCCAGTCCCAAGTGAATAGGGCTGACGGAGCGAAGTCGTTCACTATACGTGAGTTACGCACCTTTCCGTCCTGATATCCCCAGTAAGGATTATAGAAATTTGAATTTGCTAACCAATAGCTCTCGTCTGTTGCGCCTCCCTGGCTTGCACGCTCGGTAGGATTTCCCCATGTAGAGAATGCTACAGAGTGGTTCTTGTTAATAATCTTCTCCACACCGAAGAAGTAGCTCAGCGCGTTGTAGAACATACCATCGACGTAAGCTGTCTCGGTATTAGCCCATCGGTAAGTCAAGCTTGCAGAATAAGCCCAGCCTTTGTCATTGAATCCGCTGTTGTAAGTATACATGCCACGCAACGTATAGTTACGGTTTGTTGCAAGGATACTTGCTCTGTGACCAGATGCCATCGAACCAGCGCGGAAGTTGTAATTATTAGAACCTCCCATAGCAGACAGAGAGAACATATTGTCCTCAAATGGCAAAGCCTGTTCAACACTACGTGTCTGATTGTTCAGACCACCTACTTGTGAGAAACGGAACTGTCCTGTTTCCATGTCATTTAACTGCATACCGTTAACATAGACATCATTATACTTCTGATTAAATGCCCTGTAACGGAAACGCATTGGCGAGAAGCGATAGCCCACCTGCGAAGCATAGACATTTGAGTTAGAACCCAGGATTGTCACGTTGTCCGACATATCCTCATCCTCTCCCAGCTGTGCTTCGGTGAATGTGAAAACCGCCTCATCGGTTGTTGACGCTGCATTTTTCTCTTTGTCGTCTTCTGTCTGGGCTGTCTGCGCCACACAGAATTGAGACAAACACAGTAATGCCACAACCATTGTTAGCTTCTTGTACATAAAATTAGTGTTTTTTGATTTTTATCTTTTGTTTTTCTTGACCTTGTTTATTTATTTTCAATCACATCAGACCGCACAATACACGTATAGCTTATCTGTCTTGACTGACTGCAAATCATTATTTATGTGACAGATAATCTACATCATGTGACAAAATTACTTTTTTTTTATGAGAAGTCAAAACTTTTAGGCAAACTTTTTCTTGATGTCACAGTTTTTTAGTACTTTTGCACAAACAAAACGTAATAATAACCCATGAAGAAACTATTATTTTCGCTTATCGCGCTTACATTTTGTGCTGTAGTAAGCAGCTATGCACAACAAAAAAAATATGCCATGTATGCTATGGGATTCTATAATCTCGAGAACCTCTTCGACACATGCCACGATGAGGGCAAACGTGACTATGACTTTTTGCCGACAGGTTCGTACAAATGGAACGGACTGAAATATTCAAACAAACTAAGCAATATGGCACGCGTGTTATCTGAAATGGGAACAGACCGCCTGCCTGTAGGATGTGCAGTCATCGGAGTGTCTGAGGTTGAAAACGCAAAAGTACTGACAGACTTATGCGCTCAGGAGCCACTGGCTAAAAGAAATATGCAATTCGTTCATTTTGAGGGCGTTGACAAACGTGGCGTAGACTGCGGACTTCTCTATAATCCAGCATTATTCTCTGTTGACACTACACGCACTAAGCTATACCCTTATATCGACGAGGACACGACATTCTACACTCGTGGCTTTCTCGCCGTACACGGCACTATAGCTAAAGAAGACGTTTGCATCATCGTGACACATCTGCCATCACGACTACGTCCTGGCGATGCAAAACGCGTACTCGGTGCTGAACAAATTACAGCACTTATCGAAAAACTTAGAGCTGAAAATCCAAACACAAAATTTGTTGTCATGGGCGATATGAATGACGACCCAACAGATCGTTCTATGACAAAATATATGCGAGGCAAGGAGAACATAGAGGAAGTTGGCAAGAACGATCTTTTTAACCCATGGATTTCTGATTTAAAGAAAGGTACAGGCACATTATTATATAATGGCGCATGGAATCTCTTCGACCAGATTCTTGTATCACAGAACATGCTCGACCAGACAAAAAAACGCGACTACTCATCTCTGAGATACTTCAAGCACCAGATTTTCAGACGTGACTATCTCTTCCAGACCGAAGGAAAATATAAAGGAAATCCAAAACGCACACATGCTGGCGGACAATGGCTGAACGGCTATGCTGACCACCTGCCTGTAATAATGTACATGCTCAAGGAAGTAACGGAATAACAACCGCAGAAAGTGACGGCGCTGAAAGTATATATATACTGACATATCAGACATAAGAATACACACTCAATAAACACATGAAGCCTGAGTTTCCTGCTAAAGAAATTCAGGCTTCGTCCTGTTAAAGCGCTGCCGCAAAACTTTCTGCATAAACTTTCAGGACATAAGTATAATTTAGATATGGATTTTAATTTGATTTAAACTTATGGTGAAGCATCATCATGAATGAAAGACGAGCTGTCAAGATATAAGCATATCGTTGTCATACAGATACAGCCCTAACAAACATGTGTATCTATTCTCTCATTATTAC
>JAFPAS010000230.1 GCA_017424205.1 Prevotella sp.
CGCTCTATAGCCGCGATATCGTTAATCTTGCGCTTGAGCTACACATCCCTCCGCAGACCATACACAGCAAGATGGCTCTGCTGAGAAAAGCTCCTACGCCGACACTGACGAGAATGATGGACATCTTCCAGAAGAAACCGCAGTGGCTCAGAAAGGCATGCCAGCAGGTAAGGCATGCACAGGGAATGGGCAGCGGAGGCGTTTTCTTCGAGGATGTTGAGATAGTCGAGACGTTTGAGAAGGACTTCAAACCTGTTAACGCTCCAACGGCGCAGCTCACAGGACGGCCGCTATTCACGCCTGTCATGCTCATAATGATTCTCGACCTCTACTTCCGCCTTGTGCCGGCAACTATGGTAAAGGAGACACCAGAAGTGAAGGAACTGGCAAATCTGCTCGATATATCGGCAAAGGATGTGGTAGACATACTCGAGATATTCATGTATTGCGACCCATTTATAGATAATTTAGACAGTCTCATCGACCCGATGCTGCCGCCATGTCATGACGTATGGCAGAGATTTGCAGACGAAGACCTCGATAAACTTGCAGCTCTGGCACAGCAGCTCAAGGAATATTTCTAATTGGAAAGGAGAATTCCTTCCTCTCTAATCTTTAATCTTTCCTCTTTAATCCCTAATCCTTCCCCCTTCCTCCTTAATCTGAACAAATGCCACAGAAACTTATAAACATACAGGAACAGCAGCAACAACAACTGCAACAGCAGCATCTGACACCTGTGCAACTGCAGATGGTGAAGATGCTTGAAATGCCTGTGGCTCAGATTGAAGACCACATAAGGCAGGAACTCGATGCTAATCCCTCACTCGAAACAGACTATTCTGATGGTTCTGTAGATGGTATGGGTGGACAGGATGGTACACCAACTGATGCTCCTTACGCTTCGCAGGACAATGCCGACCACAGTCAGACGGATGAGAACGAACGACGCACCGATGCCCTGAACGACGCACTCGACAGAATAGGACAGGACGACAGAATGGACAATATGATGTTCTCTGACGACTATACACCGAGACAAAGCCGAAGTGCTGACGACGACATGCGTCCGATGGAAGCGGGAAACCAGACATCGTTCATTGATACTCTGCGCGAACAGATGCGCATGGAGGATATGACGGAGAAAGAGGAGGCGGTCATGGACTATCTGATATGCTCGCTCGATGATGACGGACTGCTCAGAAAAGACACTCTGACAATTTCTGACGAACTCGCTATATACGAGAATATATATGCAGAACCCGATGAGATTGAAGGTGTGATAATGAAGCTGCAGGAGTTTAATCCGGCAGGAATCGGGGCACGCTCGCTGCAGGAATGTCTTGTCATTCAGATAGAACGAATGAAGGCTACGCCGCAGACTATGCTTATGTATGAAGTGGTGACAAAATGCTACGACGACTTCATAAACAACCGCTGGCAGAAAATATGCAAGGCTATGCGTATTTCGCCGGAGGATGCTGACAGGCTCAGAAAGGAGATAAGACACTCGCTCAATCCGAAGCCTGGAGCTGCGCTCAACGAAACACAGGGCAGAGCGCTGAATCATATTACACCGGATATTATTCTGACTGTTGACGAGGACAATAATATCTCTTTCGAACTGAACAACTCAAACATACCGCCGCTCAGAGTTGTGGCTGAGGATGTGATGATGCTCGAGAAGTTGCAGAAAAATGCAACAAGGGCTGAGCGTGAGGCTCTCGCATTCACACAGCAGTATGTCGACCGCGCCAAGATTTATATTGAAGCGCTGCGACAGCGTAACGAAACAATGATGCGTACGATGAGGGCTATCATTTCGATGCAGAGAAAATACTTCATCTCTGGCGACGAAAATGACCTCGAACCAATGGTGCTGAAGGATGTGGCGGAAAGGACGGGCTATGATATATCGACAATATCGCGTGCCAGCCGATCAAAATATGTCATGACGGCATGGGGAACATTCCCGCTGAAACACTTCTTCAGTGAGGGATACGACACAGGTGAAGGCAATACGGTTTCGACTAAGGCGATAAAAATGGCGCTGAAGGAAGCCATAGAAGGCGAAGATCCTAAGCGGCCGTACTCTGACGATAAACTGGTGAGCATCATGAAGGATAAGGGATTCCCGATAGCACGACGCACAATAGCAAAATATCGCGAGCAGATTGGAATTCCTGTGGCAAGACTCAGAAAAAGAACATAAGCCTGACGGCATAGCTGACGGCAATCCATAAAACTCAAAATAACTCAGAACTCAGACAGACAGCTGACGGCTGAGACAGAGAAACAAGCAAAATACACAAAAGAAATGGCAAGAAGAAGAAAGAAAAGATCATGGTTCCTGATACTGGCACGTGTGCTTAGTATCGTGTTCTCGCCATTCTATCTGCCGATAGTCTCTATGATTGTGCTCTTCACGTTTACGCATCTGCACTATCTGCCGTGGCTCTATCAGTTCAGAGTGCTTGCTATTACGTATCTCTTCACAATCTTGCTGCCTACGCTGCTCATCAAGGTTTATAAGGAGTATCACGGCTGGAAACTGTTTCATCTGAGCAACCGTGAGAAGCGAATGGTTCCTTACTTTATTTCCATCGGATGCTTCCTGGCGGCATATTATATCATGCGTGCATCTCACATGCCTCACATCATGTCGGTCATAATAGTTGCCGCACTGCTTGTGCAGATAGCATGCGCACTGATAAACTTGCTGGTAAAGATATCGGTGCACATGGCTGCGATAGGTGGACTGACGGGTGGCGTGATGGCTTTCTCGCTGCTTATACAGTTCAACGCTCTATGGTGGATTATCGCTCTCATACTGCTGGCAGGCGTGGTGGGCACAGCCCGTATGATGCTGCGCATTCATACACTGCCCAATATCTGCCTCGGATATGTTGTGGGCTTTGTAACTACACTTGCAGTGATATCGTTTATTTGAGCGTGATATGCCAGACAGTATGGCAAGAAATAGCATAGCTCAGAATGAAAAATATAAAAACACATAATAAATAATATAGAATTATGACACCAATCGTATCAATTATAATGGGCAGTACAAGTGATATGCCTGTTATGGAGAAGGCTATGGCTTTCCTCAACGAACAGAAAATACCTTTCGAAGTTAACGCTCTTTCGGCTCACCGTACACCAGAGGCTGTGGAAGACTTTGCGAAAAACGCTGCACAGCGCGGTATAAAGGTCATCATTGCTGCAGCAGGTATGGCAGCAGCTCTGCCAGGCGTGATTGCTGCGTCAACTACTCTGCCTGTTATTGGCGTGCCTATCAAGGGTAGCGTACTTGACGGTATGGATGCGCTATACTCTATTCTGCAGATGCCTCCAGGCATCCCTGTTGCTACAGTGGCTATAAACGGTGCTATGAATGCCGCTATTCTCGCCATGCAGATTCTCGCTCTTTCTGATGCTGACATCGCTGTTCGTTTTGCTGACTATAAGGCTTCGCTCTGCAAGAAGATAGAGAAGGCGAACAAAGAGCTGGCTGAAGTGAAGTACGAATATAAGGTATAGCATTTAGATTATATAGAATATCCAGACTTTCTAGCATCTCTATAGGCTCTAGAATATCTAGAATCTCTAGAAAATCTAGATTATATAGAACATCTATACTCTCTAGAAAAATACACACTACCATCATGATTAGACGCAAAACCACTGCCACTGCCGTAGGCGGAATAACTATCGGAGGGGATAGCCCGATACGCGTGCAGTCAATGACAACTACGAACACCAACGACACTGACGCTTGCGTGGCTCAGGCGAAACGCATCATCAGCGCCGGAGGCGAACTCGTGCGCCTTACTACTCAGGGCGTCAAAGAGGCTGAGAACATGCGCTGCATCTCTGAGGCGCTCAAGGCTGAGGGCATAATGACTCCGCTTGTGGCTGATGTACACTTCAATGCTCGTGTGGCTGATGTGGCGGCAAGACACTGCGAAAAGGTCAGGATTAATCCGGGAAACTACGTCGACCCTGCCCGAACATTCAAGGCGCTGGAGTATACTGACGAGGAATATGCCGCAGAACTGCAGAAGATAGAGCAGCGTCTGCTGCCATTTCTTGAGATATGCCGTGAGCATCACACTGCAGTACGAATCGGTGTGAACCACGGTTCGCTCTCTGATCGTATCATGTCGAGATATGGTGACACACCGGAAGGCATCGTCGAGTCGTGCATGGAGTTCTTGCGTATCTTCCAGAAGCAGCAGTTTAATGATGTTGTCATCTCTATCAAAGCGTCTAACACGGTTGTAATGGTGCGATCGGTACGTCTGCTTGTTGAAGCTATGGACCGTGAAGACATGCACTATCCGTTGCATCTCGGTGTGACAGAGGCTGGCGAAGGAGAAGATGGACGCATCAAGTCGGCAGTGGGAATTGGCGCATTGCTCACCGAAGGCATAGGCGATACCATACGCGTATCGCTCTCTGAGGAACCAGAATGCGAGATTCCGGTGGCTAAAAGCCTTATCTCGTTTATCGATGAGTGTGCTGCGCTGCGTGAGAACGCTGTCATTACAGACGACACGCTGCACCTCTCTTTCAGCGAAGACAATGCTGAAACGCTGCAACTGAAGGCGGCAATGGCGGCTGGTGCACTGCTCATCGACGGCAAAGCGCATAAGCTATGTATCATGAACAACGGCGAGGAGCAGACCCAACTGGCAGACGCCATACTGCAGGCGGCAAGAGTGAAATTCACTAAGCCTGAGTATATATCATGTCCAGGATGCGGACGTACGCTCTACGACCTGCAGGCCACGATAGCCGAAATCAAGGCTGCAATTAACGCCGAGGCGCAGCACGACCCGCGCTTCCGCACACTCAAGATAGGTATAATGGGCTGCATAGTGAACGGTCCAGGCGAAATGGCTGACGCAGATTTCGGCTATGTCGGTGCAGGACCAGGCAGAATATCGCTCTACAAGCAGAAGACGTGTGTCGAAAAGAATATCCCTACAGCTGAGGCTGTAGACAAACTGATGCAGCTGATACGCTCGGAAATCGACAAACAGTAATATAGAGCCTCTAGATTCTCTAGATGTTCTAGATTCTCTAGAGTGTTTAGAGCCTCTATCTAACTATAATAACCACACAAACACATTCACCCCATGATCAGAACAATCACAACATTGGTCATTGCCATGCTCTTTACGACAGCAATGGCGCAGCAGCCGCTGAAGAATACAGCATTCAAAGACGGCGAGCAACTGGAGTATAAACTCTATTTCAACTGGAAATTCATCTGGCTGACAGCAGGAACGGCAAAGATGTCGATTAAGGCTGCCACGTATCAAGGCAAGCCTGCATACTGCTGCGCGCTGACAACAGAGACGAGCAAGAAGATAGACCGCTACTTCCGCATGCGTGACACGCTCCTCTGCTATACCACACGCGACCTCGTGCCGCTGTACTATCGCAAGGGAGCAAATGAGGGAAAGCGCTACTATGTAGACGAACTGCTATATTCTTACAATAACGGGTGCACCGTCACTATGCGCGAACTGACATCAAAAGGTGAGCGGAAAGAGAAGAAACAGTCGTCGAAGAATAATATATACGATATGCTTTCCATCTTCCTACGTGCACGCAACTTCTCTACAGCAGGATGGAAAGAAGGCCACACCATACTTTTCCCTATAGCCGATGGCAACGGCATAATGACTGCGAGGCTGCGCTATCTGGGCAAGGAAACAGTGAAGTCAGAGAGCGGAAAGAAGTATGACTGTCTGAAGCTTGCGTATATTGAGACAAAGAAAGGCAAGGAAAAGGAGATTGTACGCTTCTTTGTGTCTGACGACAAACAGCATATTCCGGTCAGACTGGACCTTTTCCTCAACTTCGGTATAGCAAAGGCGTTTCTGAAATAAAAAACTAAGGGCGGCAGCCTCTATAGTTATTCTAGACCTCTAGATTCTCTAGAATATCTAGTCTCCCAAGCCTGTCCGCCTCGTGAAAAAATACCACACTATGTATAAAATTCTTTTCGTATGCCACGGCAACATCTGTCGAAGTCCGATGGCAGAGTTTGTTATGAAAGATCTTGTGGCTAAAGCTGGCTGCGCTGACCGTTTCGAGATAGCATCGGCGGCTACAAGTACTGAGGAGATAGGCAACAGCGTCTATCCGCCAGCACGCCAGAAACTGGCGCAGCACGGCATATCGTGCAAGGGAAAGACTGCACGCCAGATTACACGCCACGATTATGACTACTATGACATGATTGTAGGTATGGACACATATAACATGCGCAACATGATGCGCATATTCGGAGCAGACCCAGAAAACAAGGTCAGTCTGCTGCTCGACCATACTGACCGCCCTGGTGACGTGGCTGACCCATGGTACACTGGCAATTTCGATGCTACATGGCGCGATTGCCTCGAAGGCTGCCAAGCCATTCTTCGCGAGCTGACATAGCTTGCCATTCTCTCTTTCTCTTATGTTTTTCTCAGAATAATAGGCTTGTTTTTACCTCCCTCAATCTATAAGGAGACAAAGGAAGATAGAAGACAATACTTTGTCGGCAGATGCTCAGAAGCAAGAACTAATGTTCTCTATCTCCCTCCACTCCAATTTACCATAATTCATATTAATTAGCCTTTTAACTATATGCAACAAAAAATGACAAGGAGAATCAAGACTTTAGTGTGTGCGTTCATGGCTTTTATGCCGATGATGGCACATGGTGACATCGAACTGTTTCCTGCTAATGGAAGCGTCGACGTGAATCCTGACACGCACCTTACCATCACGTTCGCTGATGAAGCAGTAGTAGGAAATAAAGGCTTTATCAGAGTCTATGACAAGAAAAACGGCAAACTGGTTGACCAGCTCGATATGAGCATTCCGGCAGGACCGACGGAGAGGACACCCGATGCGCCTGATGCCGACTATATAAAGACGCCATACGTATATGAGAGCAAGCATATTACGAATAAGAACACCAAAGCCGGTACACCATCATCCTACAACCGCCCTGACACACGATGCTTCCAGCTTACCATCATAGGCGGATTCTCCGATGGATTCCACTTCTATCCCGTCATGACAAAGGGAAATAAAGCCACTATCTATCTGCATCATAATCTGCTGGAATATGGCAAGGAGTACTACGTGACCGTAGACAAGGATGTGTTTGCCAACTTCTCCGGAATCAAAGGCAAGAAAGCATGGACTTTCAAAACCAAGCAGAAAGCACCTGACAAAGAACAGCGTGTGCTGACTGTGGCTGCCGACGGCTCAGCAGATTTCTCTACCTTGCAGGGTGCAATGGACTTCATACCAGATTTTCTCACAGACGAGAGTCAGCGTCGCACAGTGAAAGTACGCAAGGGTGACTATCAGGAACTCGTATATTTCCGCAACAAGAACTATGTCACAATCGAGGGAGAAGGCCGTGAGGAAACCATCGTACACTATCCTAACTGTGAGGTGTTCAATCCGCATCCTGCCGACATCAAGACCAACGAACTGCGAGGCACATTTCCGTCACGACGTGCGGCTGTAGCTGCCGACAACTGCCGGTATATGATATTCAAGGATATAACCTTCAAGACCGACTGCGTAGGACAGGCTGAAGGATTCCTCCTGAATGGTGACCATAACTACGCCGAGAATGTTAATATCATCGGTTCTGGCGATGCCTTGCAAGTCAATGGCAGTGCCTACTGGATGAACTGCATGATTTCAGGCCTGGGCGATACTGTGCTGGGACGCGGACCATCGTTCTTCAACCGTTGTACGCTGATTTCCATCGGTCCATTCATGTGGATTCGCAATACCAGCGAGAACCACGGCAATGTTTTCGTCAGCTGCACTTTCAAAGGTAAAGGCAAGGGTATTTCGTATATAGCTAATACGTCAGTCAATAAGAAGAAAGGCTATCCGCACCAGGAGGCTGTACTGCTGAACTGCACGCTCGATAATATACCAGATAGCGGCTGGAGTCATGAAGACCCTATTCTGGAGACAGCCCGCCTGTGGGAGTTTAATAGTGTCGATATAAACGGCAAGCCTATCGACACTTCCAAACGTAATCCATATTCCCGTCAGTTAGACCCGGTAAGGGATGCTTCAATTATAGGCAAATATTCTGACGCTAATTACGTCCTTGGCTGGTAAACGTACTAATATTCAGAACACAACAGAACCATCATACTTTATGCACCATTCAGGCTAAGTATGATGGTTCTGTTTTTATATTCTGCATTATCCATCATCATCCTCCGTACAGCAAATCTGTTTTCTTGAAAATACTGAGACGTGTCTTCTGTCGTATGAAGCTATTTGATTAAAAGATGAATATTTACTTCTGTCGTATAAAAGAAAAACCGTCGGGGATCTTCACAGACTCCCGACGGACTATCACTTTCATTTACTAACTAAAAAAACAACATCTGTGAAATTTTATACCAGACTGTTGTCTGCATTTACATACTTCGTTCACACGAAATATATAACATGTTTGTTGCTTGTCTGATTTTTCTTTGTGCAAAAGTAGATAATTATTAGAAGAATAAGGTGGTGATATTTGCAAAACAGGTGGATATATTTATTATTATGCGAATTTTTATTCATAATACATTAAAAAATACACTTCAGAATACACGTAAAAATACACTAGGAAACCATTTGTGTTATATAAAAACCTAAAAAAATGTAACTTGTAGTGCAAAAAATGTAATTTACAGTGCAAATTTCCATGATTTAAGTTGTTAGAATCATTTATTCAGAAAATGAAGATTATTCTTCTGATTAACATGCTATATTTTGTTGAAAATATAAAAAAATAAAAAAAAATAAAATGAGAAAGGAACA
This sequence comes from Prevotella sp., assembly GCA_017424205.1. GTDB lineage: Bacteria > Bacteroidota > Bacteroidia > Bacteroidales > Bacteroidaceae > Prevotella. The sequence continues at coordinate 8,851 of JAFPAS010000230.1, forward strand.
TTTTGGGTGTTTCTTTTATACTGTTATGTGTTAGAAATATATTATTTCTTATCTTTTTTCATTTGGTTGAA
>JAFPAS010000231.1 GCA_017424205.1 Prevotella sp.
ACATTTAGCTTGGCAGGATGGTTTTCAGCACTATTCAGACAGGCATGTAGACAATTTACCAAAACATTATGACTTTATTAAGAAATTTATTGAAGCTGGTGTTAGAAAGGTAGCTGTTATGGGCAGTATGCATGAGATTGGTTTTTTTGAAGGCAGTATTAATGAAAATACTTCGTGCCACCCTATTACTCCGTATGGTATTTCTAAAAATGCTTTGAGGGAGTTAGTAGAAGTTTATGCTAAAAAAAATAATGTGATGTTTCAGTGGCTTAGAGGGTATTATATCGTAGGTAATTCCAAGTCAGGATGCTCTATTTTTTCTAAAATTGCTATTGCTGAATCTGAAGGTAAAACCGATTTTCCGTTTACTATGGGGCTAAATCAGTATGATTTTATAGACTATGATAAGTTTTGTGAACGCACTGTCATGGCTGTTTTGCAAAACAACATTTTAGGTGTAATTAATATTTGTTCAGGCTATCCAGAAAAATTAGCTGATAGAGTTGAAAGGTTTATAAAAGAAAATCATTATAACATCAGATTGAAATATGGTGCATTTCCTCTTTTGCCGCAATCCGTCAAGGGTTTGTTTTATCCTTGGGGTGATGGTTTTTGCCTTGAAATTCAGAAGCGTACCATCAATATCGAAAAAAGCAGAAGCACTAATCAAAAAAGATTTAAGAACGATTTTACATAAACCTGAGACCTACAGAGCTATAGAAACAAATGTAGATAGTGCGTTTTCCCCTTATGACAATCCCAAATTATTTAAGGAATTAGAGAAATTAGGAAAACTTCAGGCTCAACATCTTGGATTAGAGATACAAGTAGGAATGGCTCAAAATACAATGGGTCTATGGGGTGGAGTTAATTCAACATTTGGGAGAAATAGATATAAAGGTGCAAAAAAACAGTTAGATAGTGCGAGTGATGAACTTGATAAAATAGAGGAGAAATATATAAATCAATTAAATAAAGTAACTAAATTGCTCCTTAGTGATAGAGAATTTATAGGTTACAAGGTTACCCATAATTATCGTGCTGACGATAACGCGGGTAAAGTTATTATTGGAAATACTATATTTTATTTTGATAGGGAATTTCGTGAAATTATATATTCGATAGATTTAGAGGAATATAAAGCGAAACAAGAAATAATAGCAAATATTTTAGAAAAGATAGAAGAGGCGGAATAATTTTGGGGTGTTGTATTCATTAATTCGCACCACAGCTTCGCCGAAGATACTTTCACTCGACCGCTCGACTCCAGTCGCTTGTACTTTAGTCTCAAGAATAAAAATAAAATTGCTTTTTATTTTGTATTGTTCTCGTTTATTCGTATCACTGGCTTCGCCGAAGATACTGTCACTCGACAATGCAAAACAAAAAAATCATTTTTTATTTTGTATTGTTCTCGTTTATTCGTATCTTTGCAGAGCAGAAGGTGTTGCGTCGCGTGATAGTGGCAGCAATATCGCGATTATAGGCTTTGTATTTAATAACCTTAACCTAATAGAAAAGAAATAACATATATGCAAAAACTCTGTTCAAAAAAACTTCCTGTTGATGTTGTATTCCATCCTTCATGGTGGAATAAAAACGCGGGCATATCGTTCGACGAGAGTTTCTTCTACGACCCGAGAAGGCGTGTGGAAGATGAGAAACTTATGGAACAAGTGCTGTATGAACGCTTTGGCGATCTGGGACTGGGCGAGGACCATCTGAAAGACTTGCCGCAGATTGGCGCAGTGCATCTTGCTTCGGGTTATCTGCTATCGGAGATGCTCGGCTGCGAGATAGAATATTACGAAGACTCAGCGCCTCAGGTCATCTGTGCTCATCGCGAAGATCTGAAGATTGATGAGGCTGCAGCGTTCAAGTCGGAAGCCTTCCAGAAACTCGTCAGACTGATTGAACAGCTGAAAGCTAAATACGGATATGTTGTGGGCGATATCAACTGGGGTGGTGTGCTCAATCTTGCCATCGACGTTCGAGGCGAAGAGATTTTCACCGATATGATAACACGCCCTGACGAAGTGAAGCGTTATTTCCGCTCTATTGCTAACGTGATTGACCGTTTCGTGTGGTATGTGCAGAGTCTCACAGGCAGTTCGTCTATCTCTGTCAACCGCTCAGCACGCTTGTTCGACCATCCCGTAGCTATACACTCAGAGTGTTCTCACACGATGATATCAGAGCAGGACTACCGCGAATTCCTTCTGCCTATCGATATTGAATGGAGCATGCGTCATCAGCCTTATGGCATACACTATTGCGGAAAAGACCCACACCGCCATGCTGAAGAGTTTGCTAAGATAGAACGCCTTGCTTTCCTCGACGTTGGCTGGGGAGGCGATGTGGCACTCCTGCGCAAGCATCTGCCTGACACATTCTTCAATATACGTCTTAATCCTGTAGATATTGAGACAAAGACGACAGACGAGCTGCGAAAGATTATCAAGGAGCGTGTTATCGCTTCAGGCGACGACCAGACGCTGACAGGTATCTGCTGCGTGAATATGGACGACAAGGTGTCTGACGAAAGAGTAAGGGAGATTTATGACATTGCTGACGAACTCCGACAGGAGGACCTCGAAGGCGTAGACGATACATTCAACTTCAGTCTGGCTGACAGTCAGGCTACTAACGTGCAGCCTATCAAACCGAAGGACTTCTGTCTGAATGAGTATGCTGACTATGCTGCTGCTCTGGACGAACGCTGCAAGGAATTCTGGAATGCTGACGAGGGAATTCTTGTCTACAGACGAATGCGTGTGAAAGAGGTGTTTGCAGCCGACTCATGCGACATGGAGAAATCTTTGCAGTGGCAGTTAGGCGCACTGAAGGAGAGTATGAAGTTTGAGGCTGATATAGCTAACTTCATCGAGCCGTGGTACGGACTGGGCACTGTCGCGTCAGCTTACGGTTTCGACTATCTCTGGGAGCCAGGACAAGCGCCAGCCGTAAACGGAAAGTTCGCTTCAGTCAACGAGCTTGTCAATGCTCCATATATGCCTGTGGCTGAAACAGAGATAGGCAAGCACACGCTCGAGATGACACGATACTTCGTTGAGCAGACCGAAGGACGCGTACCAATGTCGTTCTGCGACGTACAGTCACCGCTAAATACTGTGAGCAACATCATCGATAGCAACCAGTTCTATGTTGACTTCTATGATAATCCTGGCGACATGCGCATAGCGCTCGACCGTACGGCACAGCTGCTGACCGATTTCACGCTCGAACAGCAGAAGATAATAGGCGATGCTCTTGTACGCCCTGGCCACGGTTTTGCTTCAAGCCGTATGTTCACAGGTCTTGGCATGTCTGACGACACAACAACCATGATGCCTGACGATATCTACTTCGATATGTGCGTTCCGCCAATGATTAAGGCAGGAAAGCCTTTCGGTGGTCCTGTGTTCCACTCTTGCGGCAACTGGAGCGGAAAGAAACAAGGCATTGCAGCCATCGACGGTATCCGCATGGCTGACGGAGCATTCTCACTTGCCACAGACCCGGGAGCAAATCCTACAGAGGGCTATGCCGAAGTATTTGCTGGCACAGGAGTGGTGCTCAATGCACGTATAGTTGGAAAGCCATCTATGGTCATCGAGAAGGTGAGACAGTTGTGGAAGCCAGGCATGAAGCTCATTGTTGTGACATACTGTGACACACCAGAAGAGCAGGCATACGTATACAAGAAACTGAAGGCCATCTGCAGATAATACTGCATAGACATCTATATAGATAAATAAAGAGGAGTCGCACATCACATTTTGGAGTGCGGCTCCTCTTTTTGTTTGCTTTTAATTCTATCCGTGGAGTTTGTATTTACTGATTCAATATTTACGACTTTTGTTGCTTGCCCCTATGATTTTCTTTCAATGGATATCCGCTGAAACATATATTTATATTGTTTATA
>JAFPAS010000232.1 GCA_017424205.1 Prevotella sp.
CCCACCTCGTCAAGGAATAGTGTGCCATTGTCTGCCACTCCGAAATAGCCTTCACGCTCACCTACAGCGCCAGTAAACGAACCCTTTTCGTGTCCGAAAAGTTCAGAGTCTATTGTTCCTTCTGGTATAGATCCGCAGTTTATAGCAAAATACTTGCCGCGTCGACGTGACGAGTTGTCATGAATGATGCGAGGCAGCACTTCCTTGCCCACACCACTCTCGCCCACAATGAGCACCGACAAGTCGGTGTTTGCAACCTGCAGGCATACGTCGAGGGCATGATTAAGCTGTTCGCAATCGCCTGTGACGTTATATCTTTTTTTTATTTCTTGCAGTTCCTTCTGATTCATGTTATTGTTTAATAACGAGAACGGAGCGACTTTTCATTCCCCTATTCTACGGATTATTTCACATCTGGCTTGTTTGCTATAAGGCTAAACAAATAAGTAGCAAACTTTATATCTCATTTCGTTGTTTCAGCAGTTCTACTAAGTTCTTTACGCCTTCACTTGCGCCTTTCTGTATAACGCATACATTACATGATGCTGATGTCTGTACAGGGTTAGGGTCGATAAGATAAACCTGTGCTGACGGCTGTACATACTGCAACAACGACGCTGCAGGATAGACATTGAGCGAAGTACCGATTATGACAAACACATCAGCCTTCTGCGCCTCTAATACTGCATCATACATATTAGGCACGTTCTCCTGGAAAAAGACTATATAAGGACGCAGCAGCGAACCATCGTCAGCCTTAGTGCCCAGCGGCACTTCCAGCCCGCTCTCACCCCATCCTTCATGGGGCAGTGTAACCCAGAAACGCGGATTATCAACATCGCGGCTTGAGCACATCTTCATCATTTCTCCATGCAGATGTATCACATTGGTTGACCCGGCTTGCTCATGCAGATTGTCGACATTCTGAGTCACGACAGTCACATCGTATTGCTTTTCCAGCTCAGCTATGATTCGGTGGCCCTCACACGGTGTGACATCACGATATTTCGTGCGTAGCATGTTATAAAAAGAAATTATCTTCTCTGGATCACGCAGCCATCCGTCATGACTCGCAACATCCATAACAGGATAATTCTCCCATAGTCCGCCGGCATCACGAAATGTTGTCAGGCCACTTTCTACAGACATGCCAGCACCTGTCAAAAATACTATTTTCATATCCGCTATATGTTATTCCGCTTCGCGTCTTTATTATCCTTTGAATCACGGCATAGAATGAACAAGTTCATCTCTGCTCTCGATTTTACTTTTTTCCTTGTTAAGCGTAGTATGCAAGCATTCTCCGCACTTATCATCTACATCCTTCAGTCCGCCTACTGCAACCTTCGTTCGTCAGTTGCCGTTGTCGTTATCGTTTCAATCCCTATTCCTCAGCTTTCTTCTTTGGGATAGCGAATCTCACTTTCTCACTATCATCACGTTTCTCGTGATATAGTTTCGGAAGAGGACTCTCATGTGCCTCGTCGTATGATATTCTGTTGGCAGAGATATCTATCGCAAGATATGCAGCCTGGCGCAAAGCATTAGCTGGCTCGTCGAGATCATCTTCCGCAAACTCAAATGTAGCCGGATAGTCAGTCTGTGTCATAATCATAGGCATACCAGCAATGAAACGCGTACGCATATCTGAGGTGCGTGTCTGAACCAAATCCTGCAACTCCTTTTCGCCTACAACAAGCGATATGTCAAAGTTCTGCAGCAGGTTATCCTCCGAATATTCATCGGCAGGATATGGTCCGAACACATATACGCCCTGTTCTGTTAAATCACGGACAACCTGCTTACACATATCTACTGTCTGCGAAGGGCTCTCCTTTGGTATAACCAGAGCTATACGCGGCATAGAAACCATAAAGTCACGACGCAACATCTGCCATGCCTTGCGTACAATGTCAGCAGCAACATCTGCTGAAAAGTCTTCTGCAGAAGCCGAAACTGAGGCAAAACGCAACGAGCCCTCTGCATAGACCATCATCGCACCAGGAAAACTGAATTCTGTCGTAGACCCTGGTGCAACTACCACTGCAGCAATATTGCCGAATTTAAGATCAGAACCAACATTTTTATCATTCTGATTTTCTTTGCTATAGATAACAGGCGTAAACACATCCGTTATCTCCGGATTGTTCAATGCCGTTTCTATTATTCTGCCAGCTATACCAGCCGACTGCAGTATACCTATATTTATCTGTTCTTTTGTCATATTCTTCTGTTTTATTTTTATTAGCTCAAGTTTAGCTCAACTTGCAGGAGGGAGAAGAAAAGCGGAAAGGGCAAAATGGATAACGGATAGACCGTCTTAACCCTTAAACATTAACCTTTAACCCTTCCTCCTTATGCTTAGTATTAAGCAGTCCGCAGGCTGCATATATATCCTGTCCTCTTGATGCACGTACCGTTGTTGTTATGCCGCAACGGTTAAGATAGTCACAGATATTATTCATCTGAGCATCGTCAGCACCCTTCATGTCTACCCCAGGGATAGCATGGAAACGTATCAGATTAACACGACAGTCGAGGTTACGTAGCAGACGCACAAGTTCCTTTAGATGCGAAGGCGTATCGTTTATTCCCGCAAAAACCGTATATTCAAAAGTAAGTCGTCGCTGGTGCACACCATCTGGTGTATCGCTTCCGTGCATCGTTCGTCTGTTTGGGAAGTATGTCTTCATCAGCTCTATTATCTCCATTACGCTCATACCACGCTCTGCTGGCATAAGCTGTGCGCGCTGTGCTGGTATCGGGGTGTGCAGAGATATTGCCATATGGCAGTCGCTCTCCTTCAGGAATCGCTCCAGTTTTCCACGAACGCCAACTGAGCTGACCGTGATGCGTCTCGGACTCCACGCGTAAGCATACGGTGCGGTAAGTATTTCTGTTGCAGCCAACACATTATCCAGATTATCCATCGGTTCGCCCTGACCCATGAAGACAATATTTGTCAAACGTTCGCGCTCGGGCAAAGCATAAATCTGATTAAGTATATCAGCAGTTGTCAGCTGTCCTTCAAATCCTTGCTTGCCTGTCTGACAGAACACACAGTTCATCTTACAACCCACCTGACACGACACACACAATGTAGCACGCTCACCGTCTGGAATAAATACAGTTTCTACAGTCTTGCCGCATTCTGCCGGGAATAGATACTTCACCGTACCATCCGTTGATCGCTGGCAGTCTACTGGTGTCATTGCTCCGACACAATACTCCTGCTTCAATATATCTCGGTTTTTCTTTGATATATTGGTCATCTCATCAATGTCTGCCACATGTTGCACATAGAGCCAGCGGGCAATCTGCCCACCTGTAAATGCTGGCATGCCCAGATTCTTGGCTATTGCCTTTAGTTGTGCTTCTGTATGTCCTATAAGTCGTTTTTTCTCCATAGTAGCTTTATGTCTGTTATTTCTTCCAGTGTATGCTTCTGTCTACTGCATCAGCATATAGTATATTACAGGAATAATCAGCGCAGGAATGTAATTGAGCGTCTTACAGTCCTTAATGCCGAGTATGCTTAATCCTGAAGATATGATAAGTATTCCACCTACAATGCACAGTTCGTTGAGAAGCGGTCCCTGCAGCAATGCCGACTCTGCCGACAAACTCGCAAGTGCAAATATGCTACCCTGCCATACAAACAGGATTGCAGCAGATATCATCATACCTATACCATATGTTGCAGCAAAGACCGTTGATGTCACAAGGTCGAGTGTCGCATTAGTATACAGGAAAGTATTATC
>JAFPAS010000233.1 GCA_017424205.1 Prevotella sp.
CGGTAAAGGTTAAACAGTTGTTTGAAGACTTCTCAGAAAGTCTGAAAGCCAATGTAAATCTAAAGACAGATATGCATCAGATTCAGCCTAAGGTGGCTGAAAGGAATTTGGCGCGATATCTGAAGACCAAGACAGAAGCTAATGTGCTTCTCCTTACGGTTTCGTATGACCTTATGCTATTCAATAAGAATGTCTATGATGCGATTATAAATGTTGCAGAGGTTTTCAATAGGAATTTGGAGACACGCAAATCGCAGAGATTGCATCTTGAGGAGTATAAGGTGTGTCCGGTAGAAAATAGGTATTGGAGAAGCCTGTATCTTCCTGAATAGTAAAAAGTAGTATGAAATTAAAGATATATTATATGAAGAAGATTTTAGTGTTATTGTCAATCGTGTTGTTGTGCGGATGTGGCAATGAGAATAAGGATGCGGCAATTAAAGAATATGAAAAGGTGTTTGCCGAGGTGTCTGAATTGGAGAAAAGAATTAGTCAATCTGATTGGGATAAACTCACAGGCCGAGAATTGACAGAGCTGTATGGCATTGGCAAGGAACTCTACTATGACTATAATCCGATGGGTATGACTCCGGAACAGGTAACCGCATGCGAAGCGTTAAAAAAACGAGTGGGGGAGTTGCGTACACGTATTGTGAGCCGTGTAGAGTCTGTGCTTGATGGTTACAGATTCACCCCATATTGCAATGCCGATACGCTATTCGAAAACACTACAGCCTTCCCGCTTTATCTTAAGAAAGGTGAGAAATTGAATTGGCGTGTATCAGGAGCATCTCCGCTTACTGTAAGAATTATCAATGCTGATAGCCGCTCTGTATTGAAGACCAATGCAGGCAAATCGTTGGCGCATGATTCGTTAGCGATTAACAATACTGCAATATATCTGGTGGAGATTAATCCGAAGGGTACGCAGTATATTGATTTCAATATCAATTACGAAATCAATGACATGTTGCGTCTGACTGACGGCACGAGGGTTTCGTCAAAGAAGATCGGCTGCCAGAAGAATGATTTTGGAGCGATGGCAGTTCCTGGTGTTAAGATGCAGAAATGTTTTGAAGAACCCCGCAAATTCACTTTGCGCGGACAGTTTAAGGCAGCATTTTCAGGAAACTCAAAGGCGCTTGTCGCTGTCCAGGTGCCTGCAGGCGCAACAGATATTCTTTATTCTTTACGAATAGCTACCAGCGAGCAAGACCATTCGTCAGACGGAGAGTTTCATGACAATCTGAACAATTCATACACAGCAATTAAGTTCCTTGGTCTGCCTCTCTATTCTAAGTCTACAAGCATCGGACTTTTAAGTTCGCTTCTTGATGATAATCGCCCTCTGCGTGAGGAAGATGCGTACTGCAATATGTATGTGTTCCGCAATCAGAAACAGGCGAAGCAGTTTCAGGATGGAACAAAGAGAGCCGCTCTGCTTGGCTATGATGTAGACTACTCTACGATTGGTACTCAGTCGTGCAATGGTCGTATTCCGACAAAGGGAAATAAGACGATTTATCTGGGCTTTGAAAACGAACGAATTCGTTATACAAATTATATCTGGGTAGAGGTTGAGGCAGTCGTTCCGATTACAGAATACTATTCAATGAAGTATAGCCTTTATGATATAAGCGAGGTTCCTGATACTATACCAGCTGACTATTAATCAACATTCTGTTTACATATAAATCAGCCTACTTACTACTTATATTATTATTTTTGTTGAAATGTCTGCACATCTGCACGATGGGTGTAACTTTCTGTGAATTAATGAGTTCGTTTGTGTGCAGATGGTGTGCAGATGAGTGCAGATCTCGCTTTAAGTGCAGAGGATGGCTGAGAATTAAAGGACGTGAAAGGACGTCAGAGAATATGATATAATATGGCATAAAAGGAACGTGCCTGGCGTAGCGGATGCTAAGCCAGGCACGTTTTGTGTATACTTAAAAATAAAGTTTTCGTAAGCTCCGGTCGTTCTGATGGGAGAGGACGTGAGAGGACGTGAGAGGATGTGGTTCCTCGCTCCTACCGGGCTATCGTATGAATAGCAGTTCGCGATACTTAGGGAGTGTCCAGAGCTCGTCTGACACGAGGAGTTCGAGATTGTCAATCTCGCTGCGTATCTCCTCCATGAGCGGCGCTACGGTGTCGTGGTATGCTATGGCTTTCTCGCGTACACATTCTATTCTGTTAGCCACCTTGCGATTCTCTACGAGAGTAGCCACACCAGCCTCAATGCGCTCTGTGCGCTGCGCTATTTCGCGTATGATGTCTCTGTTTCGCTTAGTCAGCGTAGATGCTTCCTCTTCTCCGAATATAGAGCACATGCCTCGCACGTTGTCAGCCAGCTGCGTCTGGTAGCGTGTGGCGGTAGGTATGATATGGTTGAGCGAAAGGTCGCCCAGCACACGTGCTTCAATCTGAATCTTCTTGACGTAAGTCTCCCATTTCACCTCGTTGCGTGCAGCCAGCTCATGCTTATGCATTACGTCCATCGACTCGAACATCTTGATGCTCTCAGGGTCGAGGTAGCGGTCGAATATGAGTGGGCATGAAGTCTCTACATCCAGTCCGCGGCGTTCTGCCTCTTTCCGCCATTCGTCAGAGTAGCCGTTGCCATCGAAGTGGATAGGTTTGCACTCCACGATATCCTCGCGCAGTATCTTGACGATAGCCTCATATTTCTCTTCGCCACGCTCAATGAGTGCATCGACACGCTTCTTGAAGTTTGTCAGTGCTTCAGCCACTGCGGTGTTCAGCACAATCATAGCCGAAGCACAGTTAGCCTCAGAACCAACGGCGCGGAACTCGAATCTGTTTCCGGTGAATGCGAATGGCGACGTACGGTTGCGGTCGGTATTGTCAATCATAAGTTCCGGAATGACAGGTATGTCGAGTTTGAGCGACTGCTTGCCTGCAAGATTGAAGGCATCCTTAGAGTCAGACTTCTCGAGAGCGTCGAGCAAGTCAGAAATCTGCTTGCCGAGGAATGACGACACGATGGCAGGCGGAGCTTCGTTAGCTCCGAGACGGTGTGCGTTGGTAGCCGACATGATAGACGCCTTAAGCAGACCGTTGTGCTTATATACGCCCATGAGAGTTTCTACGACGAACACCGTGAAACGCAGGTTGTCCATCGGAGTCTTTCCCGGACCGTGCAGCAGCACGCCAGTGTCAGTGGCCAGCGACCAGTTGTTATGCTTACCTGAGCCGTTGATGCCCGCGAATGGTTTTTCGTGCAGCAGCAGACGGAATCCGTGCTTTCGTGCCACGCGCTTCATGACTGACATGAGCAGCATGTTATGGTCGATGGCGAGGTTTGTCTCCTCGTATATCGGAGCAAACTCAAACTGGTTTGGTGCCACCTCATTGTGTCGGGTCTTGCACGGAATGCCCAGTTCGAGAGCTTTTATTTCGAGTTCTCGCATGAACTGCAGCACACGCTCTGGAATCGTTCCGAAGTAATGGTCGTCCATCTGCTGATTCTTAGCCGAGTCGTGTCCCATGAGCGTGCGGCCAGTCATTACGAGGTCAGGGCGTGCGTCATACAGGTCTTCGTCGACGAGGAAGTACTCCTGTTCCCATCCGAGGTTAGATATAACCTTCTTTACGTCAGGGTAGAAGTAGTGGCACACGTCAGTTGCAGCCTTGTTTACGGCAGCGATAGAACGCAGCACCGGTGCTTTATAGTCGAGCGCCTCGCCCGTGTAAGATATGAAGATGGTAGGAATACAGAGTGTGTCGTCGATGATGAAGACAGGCGATGTAGGGTCCCATGCCGAGTATCCGCGTGCCTCGAAAGTGGCGCGTATGCCTCCTGATGGGAATGACGAAGCATCAGGTTCCTGCTGCATGAGCAGTTTTCCCTCAAACTCCTCAATCATGCCGCCCTTATTGTCGTGCTCTATGAAAGCGTCATGTTTCTCCGCAGTGCCCTCTGTGAGCGGCTGAAACCAGTGAGTGTAGTGAGTCACGCCGTTCTCCTCAGCCCATTGCTTCATGCCAGCTGCCACAGCGTCGGCTATGGAGCGGTCGAATGGTGCGCCGTTGTCGATGACGTTGATCATCTGGTCGTATATCTTCGACGGCAGGTATTTATACATTTTGGCACGGTTGAAGACGTATTTTCCGTAGTATTCAGACGGACGCTCCGACGGTGCCTCTACATGAAGGGGCTTTTTCTTAGAAGCAGAGATGACTGCTTTGAAACGTAGGTTTGACATTTTCAACGAATTGTTTTTTGAGTATTTCCCGTTTCGGGAGTTTCTTTGCGACTCTCGGTTATGTGGCGTTCTAAAAATGACGGAATAAGTAAATACTTGAATCCGTGATTTTCAGAACGTCCCTTTTAGCTTATGGCTCAAGAGTCAGACCGACAGCGAAGTATGCCTGCTGTGTAGACGGATTAGCGCTGATAGCGGCAAACACCGGCAGAGAGAACGAGTCGGTAATCTTGATATCCTTTGTAGCCTGAAGTGACACGTTAGTCACAGCAAAACCGTTAGCGCAGTCATAATAGTCAGTTGCGAATGGCACAGCGCCCACAGTGGCATTCCATTCCATGCCTCCGAGGTTGAATGGCGCAGATACCTCAACGTATGAAGAGTAAGCGCGGTCGCCGTCTTTATTAACGCCGTCACAGCCAGCGAAGTTGGTAAACCACTGCAGCGAGCATACGCCGAAGTCGTAGCCGACGTTAGCTTCGAATGTATGTGCAGTCTTGTGCGATGCATATTCAAAATATTTTCCGTCGCCAGCCACGTAGTAGTCAGTGATGCCGATATTGAAGTTGCCGATGCTGTAAGAGAGGGTGAGGTCAATCTCCTCCTCGCCAGAGTTTACGAGTCCGCAGTTGCCCCATGCTTCGAGCGAGAAACCTTTATAGCTCACGCCGAGTGTAGGCTGTACCGCTGCATCGCCCAGTTGCTGGCCGCGCCATATATATTTGCTTACGATGTCTGCAGAGACATTTGCTTCAACCTTGTCCTGTGCCCATGAGTTCTGTGCCAGCGCTATCAGCGCCACCACGAAAAGTACTGTACGTTTTAACATTTTGCTTGTAAGTGTTAGTTGTGAATAATTTAATTTACCTTATTTTGTGTAGTGTTAAATAATATTCTGTTGTATCCTGAAAATATATATTAGTACATTGTTTGTAACAATGACTGCGCAAAATTACATATTTTATTTTAAATTACTTCCATTTTGACTGAAAAGTTGCTAATTTTGGTGAATGTTTCTTTTCGTAGGTCAATCTCAGACATCATTCTGCCAGTATTCTGCCAGTTGATGCTGC
>JAFPAS010000234.1 GCA_017424205.1 Prevotella sp.
AGTACTACCCAATCATGAAGGGCGCGGCTAAGTTTGTAGACGATATGCTCATTAAAGACCCGAATACGGGATATATGGTTATATGCCCTACTGTATCGCCTGAGAACTATCATCCAGCTGACCAAGGCAAGAAGAATATTGCAGCTGGATGTGCTATGGATGACCAGTTATGCGCTGAGATTTTCGGAACTATAGCACAGGCGGCAGCAGTGCTTGGTGTTGATAGCGAACTTGCACAGTATTATCTTGAAAGAATAAAGCTCCTGACTCCTGGCACTATAGGCAGTTGGGGACAGCTGCAGGAATGGGAAGACGATTGGGACGACCCGAAGGACGACCATCGTCATGTGTCGCATCTCTACGGACTATACCCTGGAACAAGCATCTCACCATTCAGAACTCCTGAACTCTTCGATGCTGCACGCACATCGCTCATACATCGTGGCGACCCTTCTACAGGATGGTCTATGGGATGGAAGGTTTGTCTCTGGGCTCGTATGCTCGACGGCGAGCACGCATATAAGCTCATAAAGGAACAGCTCAAGCTGACCGACGACAAATTTGTGCCTTACGGAAAGAAGAAAAAGAGTGGCGGAACATTCGGCAATCTCTTTGATGCTCACCCTCCTTTCCAGATTGATGGAAACTTCGGATGCACAGCAGGCATTGCTGAAATGATTGTGCAGAGCCATGACGGATGTGTATATCTGCTGCCTGCTATTCCTTCAGTATGGAGCGAGGGACGCATAACAGGCATTCGCCTGCGTGGCGGTTTCGTTATTGACGAGATGGAGTGGAAGGACGGAAAGATTACGAAATGTATGATTCGTTCTACTCTCGGAGGCAACCTGCGCATAAAGTCTAACTTCCCTATAAAGGGGCTGCGTAAGGCTAAGGGCGAGAACTCTAATCCGCTCTTTGCTGTGCCTGTAACTCTTGAAACTCGCAACAACAGCAAGGTTGAACTCAAACCAGTAAACGCACCGAAGTCATATGTATATGATGTGATGACTAAGGTGGGCGAAACAAAGAGTATTAAGAATTAAAATCAGATAATGCTGCTGGTGTGTCAGGATAAAATGACATGCTGGCAGCGTAATAGGATAGTAACACCAAGATATCAGAATAAAAACAAGAAATGACAATAAATACTATGAGAAAATTACTGACACTCTTATTCCTTGCCGTGACGCTGGGCGTCAGCGCACAGGGCAATCAGAAGCCATGGGACAATGGCAAACTCGTGATTTCAAACAACCAGCGTTTCATGCAGCACGAAAATGGTACTCCATTCTTCTGGCTCGGCGAAACAGGATGGCTCCTGCCTGAGCGTACTGACCGCGCAGAGGCGGCTTACTATCTGCAGCGATGCCGCGAGGCTGGATACAATGTTGTCCAGGTGCAGGTGATTGACGGTGTTCCTGCATACAACGCTTACGGACAGATGTCAAACATCGATGGATGGAACTTCGAAAATATCGACCGTAAGGGCGTATATGGCTACTGGGACCATATGGACTACATCATCAAGCAGGCTGAGAATGAGGGCATATACATCGGCATGGTATGCATCTGGGGCGGACTCGTTAAGGCAGGACTGCTCTCAAATGAGGATGCTGTGAAGTACGGAACATTCCTTGCTAACAGATACAAGAATTCTCCAAATATCATTTGGATGATTGGCGGCGACATACAGGGTGACATCAAGAACGATGTTTGGAATACTTTGGCTCGTACAATCAAGTCTATCGATAAGAATCATCTTATGACTTATCATCCACGCGGACGATACACAAGTGCCAAGTGGTTCAGCAAGGCTGAGTGGATGGATTTCCATACTTTCCAGTCTGGACACCGCAGATATAACCAGAGAATGGGTAATAAGGACTATCCTATTCAGGAAGGAACAGAGGAAGACAACTGGATGTATGTCGATTCAACATGGGCTTACAAACCAATCAAGCCAGTCTTGGATGCTGAGCCAAGCTATGAGGATATCCCACAGGGACTGCATGATGCTAACGAGCCTCGCTGGATGGACTGCGACGTGCGCCGTTATGCGTACTGGTCGGTATTCGCTGGCTCATGCGGACACACTTACGGACATAACGCTATAATGCAGTTCCTCAAGCCAGGATACGGCACAAGCTATGGCGATGCAGGCGACGTGAAGACTTGGTACAAGGCTCTTCGTGACCCAGGATTCTCTCAGATGAAGTTTGTGAAGTACCTTATGCTCACATTCCCATATTTCGAGCGCGTGCCAGACCAGAGCATCATAGCTGGTGAGAATGGAACTCGTTACAACCGACTTATTGCTACAAGAGGTAATGACTATCTGCTTGTATACAACTATACCGCAAGAGATATGAACATTGACTTCCGTAAGATTTCAGGCAAGACAAAGAAGGTGTTCTGGATGGATGCCGCAACAGGCAAGCTGCTTTATGTTGGAGAGGTTAGCAATAAGATTCATCGCATTAACCCAGATATTAAGGGCGGTAGTGGCGTAAACGATGGCGTGCTTATCGCTTTTGATGCAAGCAAGTCATATCTGACTCCTGACATGAAGAATATACCTTCTTCTTCAAACTGGAAAAACCTGCGTGACTTGAATGAGTAAAATATTTGCTATATAATAAGTCTAATACAATCATAATCATAAATGTCTTCTCTTCTTCTGCTAAAGGAGGAGAGAAGACATAACGGCAATATAGAAACAAGCATGAAAAATATCTTTGTTGCAATAATCGTGGCTGTCATGGGGGCATCAGCGCAAAGCGTGTCAGCACAGCAGAAGCCAACTGACGGCATGAAGATGTATAAGGTGGAGGCTGCTAAGTTCAGAGCCGGAGCACACATGAGCGCAGTGGGCGATACAGCAGGGCAAGCCGTTTACATAATCAGTGAGCGTCAGAAAGTGCCTTTCACACAGCAGTGTGTAAAACAGGAACACAGACCGAGTGCGGGAGATGTTGACCAGAAACGCATGAAGAAGCCATACTTCAACGTCAGAATGGCTATGCCTGTTCCTGCATGCTATACTATTACAGAGCAGGGAGAGAAGGCCGGACTTGACTGGGGAATATATCATCACAGCCATTCTGCTTCGCTTGAAGTGATGCCAAATGGTGATCTCCTCGCCATATACTTCTCTACTCCAAGAGGAAAGTCTGAGGCTGATCCTGCCACAACATTCGTGCAGGCTCGTCGCAGATACGGTTCTGATGAGTGGGATATGCCAGAATTGTTCTTCAATACCGTAGGCGGAAATGACCAGTCGGCATTGTTGTTCACAGACAACGATACCGTTTGGTTCTTCGGAGGCGGAAGAGACATGACAGACTATGTGCCTTTCCGCATCTGCAAATCTACAGATAACGGAGCTACATGGACATTCTCTGTGCCGCAGATGGATAAGAAGCTGGAGCGATATACAGCACAGCCTATCAGCAATGCATTCAGAAACAAAGCAGGTGAACTCTTTGTTGCTATTGATGGCAAAGGCTCTGAGAGTTTCCTCCTTCGCAGCAAAGACGGCGGAGTGACATGGCATGATATGGGTGGACGCACATCTTCACGCCATTCAACTATCGTTCCGCTTGAC
>JAFPAS010000019.1 GCA_017424205.1 Prevotella sp.
CCTCGTTTTGATGAGGTAGACAAGCGACTGCTTGACCAGGCAGCCGGAAGAGTGACATCATATCATACCGGAAGCCGCGCTTCGAATGCCAGCAACCACCCAGGCATCATCGACGACCCATATGATGTCAAGCTGCAGAACGGCTATGACCAGTTTACTACTGCTGCAGGAAATACCTATACATACTGTCCGTCGCTATCACTCAGAGCCGGCGAGAAGTATGCCGTTGACTCTGATGCCGACGGAATGCCAGACGCATACGAGGAGGCAAAGGGCTTTAACAAGACCGACGCTGCCGATGGCAATGCCATAGCATCTAATGGATATACCAATCTTGAGAATTATCTTAACGGACTGGCAGACTTTACGCTGAAAAACGCTGACTATCAGACTTCTGCAGAGTATGTAGAGCCAGGTCTTGCCACACGTCCTGAGACAGTCACAGTTACATTTGTGATTAATGATTCAGATATAGAAGGAACACCATTGCCAGCCATCACCGTAGGCTATGGACAGCAGATTACCATACCAGGACGCAACACAAGCGTATACAAAGACGGCTATACGATGGACGGATGGACAGACGGCAATATGCTATATGCTTTCGGCGAGAGCTACACAGTTAGCGAGAACCTTAGCCTGAATCCGCATTTTGTTAAGAATATGTCAGGCATAGACAAGCGTCTTGATGCTGTCACACTGCGCTGGGATATGACACAGAGCTATGCGCCAGACCTCTCTGGTACAGGCATATACGTCGTTAAGCAGGCTGTAGAAGGCGAGGAGATTGACGTACGCTTCAAGTATAGCAACGGCAGCATCACTCTGCCATCGTGCGAGGGTGCAGTTGCAACGATAACATACTCATCGGGCAAGGAAACAATTAACGCTGTTAACGGTAAGCTCGACAATATAGCTGTAAAGGCAGGTGTGACATCTATCGCTGTGAAACTGCCTTATGTGCTGAATGTGCCTTCAGGTGCAGTGTTCCGTTCGCCAGTGATTCCTAATGGTCAGCGATTCGAACTGATATATACCAATCTGGCGAACATGACCAGATTTGCAGCAGAAGGTTGGGTAAGCATGAGCGGCACACCGACAGAAAAGAGCCGTCATAGCATCGACCCTGCTACAGACGAATTCTCATATTACACCTACGACGACTACGCGAAGAAGTATGGCGGCGGCGACGGATTCCAATTGGCAGGCATACAGGTAGGCAGCTATCTGCATAGCGACGGCGTTCACCGCTCTGTGATGTATGTGAAAGACTGCGGAAAGGTGCGTGTGTATGCAGCAGGTTCAAATTCTAACGGCGACTATGTGCAGCTGACAGCCATTGCAACAGACAATTCTGGAGTGCTCAGAGCCACACATCAGCATGTGCTGAATAAGTATCCTAACTATTCAGAGGCGTTCGATATGGAGCTCGATCCAGACAAGTCATATATGCTGGTCTTCTCGTCAGTGCAAGGATACGACATGGTAGTGACAGCAGTAAAACTCTTTGATAAAGAGTCAGGCACACCATCTTCAGGCATGTTGACAGCAGAATGGGAGTGGACTAAGGCCCTGACAGAGTCAGCAAACACCACACCTGCCACTGCATTCAAGACCACATCGAGCGGCTGGGGCGACGGAGTGAGCTCGGCAGGTATAATATCTAATTCCGCAATCTTCTATTCTTCTACAGTAGAAGAGAACCCGAAGCAGTATGTAGAGTTTAGCATTACACCAGCCAACGGGTTCAAAATACAACTTCAAAATCTCTCAATGTATGCCGCAGCTATGGCTTCAGTAAATGGAAAGATGCGTGTGACAGAGATTATTGACAATACAGAGACAGAAATATTCAATGTCTCTCTACAAAATACAGCTAATGCCACACAGGAGAATTCAACATACAACATACAGCTGAATAACGACTTCTCAAGCAAGAAATACACCTATCGTGTATATTTCCATGGCATTAACGTGCGTAGAGGACTCATGCTTAACAGCGTGAAAATCAGCGGAAACTATGAGAAGGGAGCAGCAGATGAGCCAGATACTCCTGCAGATAGCCCATTCCAGTCTGTCGTATCTAATGTTGACGAGTTGATGCAGGCACTTGCAGACGCTGCTAAGTCTACAGAGCCACGCTACTATATCTTCCTCAAGAATGGCACATACGATTTCGGAACTACAGCCCTTACGGCTGTGCCTAAGAACACCTCGCTCATCGGCGAGAGCCAGGAGGGAGTGTTGCTGAAGAACTGTCCGAGCGCATCAGTCACCGACTATCAGAATCAGACGCCAGTGCTCTTCATCGCACCAAATCAGGATAATGTTTACATGCAGGACATGACAATATGCCAGAGCCGCGACTGGGCAAGCAAGACCTCACAGGGACAGGCCATAGCCGTACGTCAGAGAGGCAAGAGAGCAATATATAAGAATGTCACGATGCAGGGCGTTCAGGACACATACTACATAAACAAGGCTGACGCTTCTGCTTATTTCGAGGATTGCAGCATAGCAGGAGAAGTAGACTTTATCTACGGCGACGGCACTGCATTCTTCAAGAATTGCACCCTGCAGCCAGTATCTTCATCTGCATGCATCACTGCGCCTAATACGCAGACAGGCTACATGGGACTCGTGTTCGACGGATGTGTTATTGAGAAAATAGCCGGAGCGAAAGACAATGTAACAGGCTACAGACTCGGCAGACCATGGGGCGACTCACCTGCTGCAACATATCTCAACACTACAATGAAGGTTCTCCCTTCAGATGCAGGATGGGGCAAGATGTCAGGCGGCCTTGTGCTCAGATTCCATGAGTATGGTTCGAAGGATGCTGCAGGCAATGCCATTGACCTGAGCAAACGTTCTATCGATGCTTGTTCGCCTGCTGCAGGCTCTGACTCTCCAGTGCTGACAGCCGAGCAGGCAGCAACATACACCGTGGAGAATGTCTTCAAGAAAGTTGCTGCAGACTGGACACCAGCGCAGCATGCTGCACAGCTCACAGCGCCAACACCTGACCTGAGCGGCCAGACTCTGGCGTGGAAACCTGTAGCCGGTGCTCTCTGCTATGCCATCGTGAAGAACGGCAGTGTCGTAGCTTTCACAACAGCTACAACATACACCGTAACTGATACTTCGGCACAGTATGCTATACGCGTAGCAAACCAGATGGGCGGACTCTCAAAGCCTTCTTCTAATGCTACTACTGGCATCACTAATGTCGATGCCGACAGCTCTGATGCCAATGCTCCGCAGTATAATGTAGCCGGACAGCGTGTGAATGCATCAGCAAAAGGCATCGTCATACGCGGCGGAAGAAAGTTTGTAAATAAATAATCGTATTCATTTCCTGCTGGCAGATTAAAAGTCTGCCAGGAGGTTTTTTTGTTTTAAACGTAAAGATGAAAAATATTCTTATAACCATGGTCCTGTTTCTCGCGGGACTGGCTTCGGCAACGGCACAGTCTGCTGACGGCGTTCTGGCGTTTCCTGGGGCAGAGGGATTCGGCAAGTATACCACAGGAGGACGCGGTGGCGAAGTGTATTATGTCACCACAACAGAAGACTGCACTGACAGCAATCTGAAGGAAGGAACACTCAGATGGGCGCTCAATCATGACAACGGAGGCAAGCCGCGCATCATCCTGTTCAATGTCAGCGGAACAATTTATCTGAATTCGGTGCTGCGTTTTAAATATCCGAATGTCAGCATCTTAGGACAGACAGCACCTGGCGGTGGAGTGTGCCTGGCAGGACACTACATGTATATCAACAACCGCAACATAATAATTCGCTATATACGTTTCCGAGCAGGCGATGTGCCGTCAAGATCGATGACAGGACTTGATATGGAGAACTGCCGCAACGTCATTCTCGACCATTGCTCTATGACATGGTCGATGGAGGAATGTCTCACAGCATACGACTCGAAGAACACCACAATACAATGGTGTATTATCGGTGAGGGCCTATACAGCAGCAAGAACGCCAAAGGTGAGCGCGCATACGCTATGCAGTGGGGTGGTGAATACTCTACAATGCACCATTGCCTGATAACCAACTGCGCCAGCCGTGCACCACGATTCAACGGTGCAAGAGAGGGTGGGGTGAACGGCAACGGCTCTCACGATCAGCATGTGATATCGGAATTCGCTAATAATGTCATATTCAATTGGGCAAAGTCGAATTCTGCATACGGAGGAGAATGCAACTACGCTGGCAACAGCAAGGTTAATCCGTCGTACAACCGAGTGTATATGATAAACAATCTTTATCGTCCAGGACCAACAACAAAGAGCAGCGTCAAGACACGCTATTTCGTGCAGGGCGACTCGACAAACCTGCATGGTTATGGCGAATGGTACTTGAAAGGCAACAAGTTTGATATCAGCACCACAGCGAAATATTCATACGTCCCTACTGACAGCCGCTGGAGCAAGACAGCCATCGACCGTGTGAATGCCGATAACTTCTGGGGTGTGGAGAGCATCGACGGCAATAGAGCATTCAACTTCCGCGACCTGTCTGCACAGCGTCTCAAATGCTGCCTGAAGAGCAGAATGCTCAGAGATTTTCCAGCTGATGGACTTGGAATGTACAGTAAATACGAAGACTATGAGAGTGCGGATGAAGCTTTCCGTAATGTGATAGCCAATGCTGGCGCAAATCTGCCGCGTCTCGATGCGTGCGACCGTCGTTTGCTGGCTGAAGCAGCTGGCGAGATAGCAATGACACGTGCTAATCCTACCAAGTCTTCCTATATTGGAATCATTGACTCGCCAGACGAACTCGGATATGCTGACTCTGCATACCACGACACATACGTTGCAGGAAACAAGACATACACAAACTATCCTTTCCTCGGGCTGTATCCAGGCGAGACAAACGATCTCACAGATACCGACGGAGATGGTATGCCAGACCAGTATGAAATAGCTAACGGACTGAATCCCAACGATGTAAGAGACGGTGCAAAGGTGACGCCGAATGGATATACAAATGTTGAGATTTTCCTTAACGCTGTCGTTGCTGGCACTGTCAACCGTAACGGTACACCGACATCTGTCAGCCATATTACTGCTGATAGCAAGCCGAAAGACGCTGTCGCTTACAGCATAGCAGGGCAGCGAGTAAACGATAATCATCGAGGACTGGTGATAAGGAACGGCAGGAAACAACTCTGCCGATAAACCCCTGAAGACCGCTTTCATGTAGGATAAACGCATGAAGGCGGTCTTACTTTTTACATATAACACAGCCATGCCATCTGACTGGCGGGTGAAAGTTCGCTCCCTCTCTTTGACTGACAGAAAAATCTGATTCTGCTTTTTCGCAGAACTTTATTTCCTTTCTTTATATGCGTGTCCGCGCCCGCTCGTACATACATAATATAATGCATTGCGCCCAAACGGCTATAATGGTGTCATACCGTCGCCTGTAAATATAGGGGTGATGCTTTCTCGAAATGTAATTTCCTGAATATCCTACACGAAATGACATCTTCTATGCATTTTTTTGCCTTCTCGGTTTTCTTAACTGCCTGATAGCTATATTATTCTGATTGTATTGTCTGAGTGGAGAATTAATAAATGGCGCAATGAGCATAAGCTTGACAGGTAAACAGCTGCTTTTGGGGGTGTCATTCGTAGTCTTTTGGCATGTAAAAGAGTGCTTCTTGGACTGTCATTCGCAGCCTTTTGTTTCTTGCTTCAAAAGATGGCGCATCTGGAAATAATAAAGCATGCTGATATGCGTTTTGCGAGAAAAATATACGGAGAATTTTGTGTAAAGAAAAAGTGTCATCAGAGAGATACACCGCCATGCCGCTAATATTTTCACAATACAGCCTAAGCCTTTTGCATACAATACTTTCCGATTAAAAATGCCTTGTTTCTATCGTCTGCAGAAAATCATATAAATAATTAAATTATTCGCTATATATGCATGCAAATAATATCCAAAAGTTAATAAAAATAAAAAAATAGACTTTTTTCAGTCTTAAACAAACTCTTTTTTTGTTTTTATTTGCACCGCTAAAAAATATATGCTATCTTTGCACGAAGAATAATTGTATACACTAACGAAGCGCACACATTATTATATATCTTGTATATCTTGGGAAATATAGATTAACTAAATAACACAAATTAAATTAACATGAAAAAACTTTTCACTCTTCTTTCTGCTGTGCTCGTATGCCTCGGCGCAAGCGCACAGAATCAGAAGCTTGCTGACGTAATCAAGAGCTCTCTTGATACATGCAAGCATGAAATCGTTCCTGTATTCCTCGACGGAACAAAGACTTACGAGCTCGACTCTTACGTTGACTTCGGTACACGTGGAGCTATCGTATGGGGTGACGGTGCAACTATCGTAGTTTCTGGCGATGGTCAGATCGCTACATCTGCTTACCTCCAGTTCCGTAACGCTAACTTCGATTGCGCAATGGCTGGTGTTGCTCCTTTCGCTATGTCAAAGGCTACAGACGCATCTCTCAACATTAACGACGAGGGTTCAGCTATCAAGTTTGAAGGTGCTAACCAGAAAGTATTCTGGAACGAGCACGCTATTACTATCGAGAACTGTAACTTCGCTAACCTTAAGAAGTCTCTCTTCTACGGTAACAAGCAGCCATGGGCGCTCCACACATTCAAAATCAACGATTGTGTTATCCAGCTCGAAGGCAATAAGCTCGGTGACGGTCTTATCAACCTCTATGGTGCAAGCACTGGCGCTA
>JAFPAS010000235.1 GCA_017424205.1 Prevotella sp.
CGTTCAAGTGAACAAACTCATAAGTTGTAAGGTCAACCTCTGCTATTCCATCCTCTCCGATAGTTGGATTAACCTCTACCAAAGCGCCCTCATGCTCTAAACGGTTCATAAGAACACGCAGCTGAACACCTGGAGTACCTTCGATAATCATCTTAGAATAGCCAGTGAGATTAGCATAGTGGAGATAGTCAACTGTTGATGTTCCGTAGAGCATGCCACCTGCACCGAGTTCAGTACCGATATTGTTCTCTGGATATACAGTCTCATTTACAACTGTTGCATCAGCACCTGCTGTAGTCCACTTGTGGAACATGTCGCTTGTAAGAAGGATATCATCACTTGGTTCGTCACCTGGCTCATCACCTGGTTCATCAGTAGTTTCTTTCTTAACAAGAACAATCTTTGTAATTGTACCTGCAGCACTGCCCCAACCATACTTAATTGCGTTCAAGTGTACAAACTCATAGGCTGAAAGGTCAACTACAGCTGTTCCATCCTCACCGATAGTTGGATTAACCTCTGTCAAAGCACCCTCATGCTCTACACGGTTCATAAGAATGCGCAGCTGAACACCAGGTGTACCCTCGATGATAATCTTAGAATAACCAGAAAGGTCTGCATAGTGGAGATAATCTACTATTGATGTTCCGTAGAGCATGCCACCAGCGCCGAGTTCAGTACCGATATTGTTCTCTGGATATACAGTCTCGTCTACGATTTCTGCATCTGCACCTGCTGTAGTCCACTTATGGAACATTTCGCTTGTAAGAAGTATCTCTTCAGCGTCACCAGGCTCGTCACCAGGTTCGTCTGTCTTCTCAAGCTCAACAAGTTTTACAGAGAGCAAGTTAACCACAAACCAGTTAGCACCTTCGGCAACATTCTTAATACCATACTTCAATGTGCTGTCTGCAACAACCACCTTAATAGTATATGGACCGAAATCGCCATCACCAACATTGCCACGGTCAACAACATTCAAATTGAGAGTGCTGTCATTAGCAAACACAACAGATAAGCCGTCGCCTGTCTTACCCTCGAATCCACGTCCTGATGTGTATGAAGCGGTTGCCTCAAGAGTAACCTCGTAAGTACCGTTGATGATACCGTCGATAGTCTGTGTCATAACATCACCAGTATATGCCTTCTCGTTATAACGCTCAAAGCGCTTGCCAAATGTACCTGTCTGGCCTACCCATGTAGCAGGAGCCGCTGTTGCGAACTCTGCGCCAACAGTAGTCTGAGCCTTAGTTGCAGCTACAAGAGCTGTCTTAGCAGCTGTAGCCTGCTGAGCTGTCATCTCAACGAGTGTAGCCTCATCATAAGCAGCCTTAAGTTCTACGATTGTAGTGTCAGCAGCATAAGCAGCCTTACCTGTCTCGTCAAGGATATTACCTGCCTCGATAACAGCCTTTGCAGCCTCATACTTAGCAACTGAAACCTCAGCATCAGCATTTGCCTTAATCAATGCCTCTGTAGCATCTGTCAGGGCCTTTGCATCTGTTGTGTCAATAACTGCCACTGCAGTCTGCAATGCGGCGAGAACATCCTTGTTCATCTTTTCTGCAAGCAGTGCATTAGCCTTAGTCAACTGAGCATTGTAAGCAGCAACGAGTTCGTCGAGTGAGCTGGTGCCGAAGTATGTAAGCTTAACATTGTCAATACCAATCCAGTTTGCTATAGCTGTAATCTGCTCCAGACCAACCTCAATCTTGTTGTTTGTTACGTTTGTCTGAACAATATAAGCTGTAGGTGCACCACTTGTCAGTGCCACCTTGTCTGTATTTGCATATACATACTGTGCTGATGCATCGAAATTATTTACGAACGCGCAAATGCTCAGTTCATAGATACCATTAGGAATATTCTCTATCACCTGATAAATCTTTCCTGTATAAGCATTTCCATTCCAGTTCTCGAAGAATTTGCCTGTGAAAGCACCCTGCTGGTTATCTGCCAATGCCTGATTCTGTGCACCTGTAGTAGTCTTCCAAGGTTCTGTTGTAGAATCAAATGTTCCATTGATAACGAAGTTTGTCACAACAGGATTGTCCTTTGATGCACCCTCTACAGCCTTGGTATTAACAGCAAGCTGTACTATTGACATTGCCTCGGCAGCCTTTGCTGCTGTTGTCTCTGCACCATTCAGCACTGCTTCAGCCTCTGTTACATCTACGCCAGCTGTCTTTGCTGCATTGATGGCAGCAGCAAGTGCCTCGTAAGAAGTTCTTCCCTCATAGTATGGTTTCAGAGCTGCCTTCACGTCTGCCTTAGTTGCAGCTTTGTCAAGGTTTGCCTTCTCTACACCACCAACAACTGCGTTCAACGCTATGATAGAATCAGCGATTGCTGTCCAGTAAGCATCCTGTGCAGCAGCATCAGCCTTAGCCTTATCGCTTGTCTGAACGAGTGACTTAATCTGTATTGTATGCCAGTTAGAACCTTCAAGGTCTTTACGAAGACCCATCTTCAGAGTACTGTCACTTACAACAACATTCTCGAGCACAACTATATTATTAGTGCCAACAGCAGTCTGATGAACAACAGGAATTGTCTTCTCTACATCACCAGCATAAACGATTGCACGTCCTAATTCATTATTCTTTGCAACAGAAGCGAAACCACGGCCGCTTGTATATGAAGCGTTAGCATAGAGTTCTACTGTATATGTTCCGTTAGCAAGACCTGTTACGGTTTGATAAAGAATCTCACCGTTGGTTGTTGTGTTTGTGAGATACTGCTCCTTCTGAGCGACATCCTTTGTATAGTTACCAGTTGAACCTACCTCGCTCTTCCAAGCGTTAACGTCAACCTTGCTAGTAACATCGATTGGTTCGAATGGTACCTCTGCTGGTTTCTCTGTAAGCAGGAGATACCAAACAGTACCCTTATTGTTGTTATCCCATGGCAAACGAATATTGTTCAGATGAGCATATGGATATTGTGTGAGGTCTATCTTGCATATACCATCGGCACCAGCTATTGTGTCAATCCATACATAGCTCTCGCCTTCTGCATAGTCGCTTACATTTTCCTTAACGTCTACATCGTGGTTAAGATTGAAAACAAGTTTCAAACCTGATGTGGCAACCACAGTAAGCTCAGAGTAATTGCTCAAGTCGGCATATTGATTCTTTAACTTTGCACC
>JAFPAS010000236.1 GCA_017424205.1 Prevotella sp.
CAATGTCTAAATATGGTTCAGACAAGCCAGATCTACGCTTCGGTATGGAATTCAAGGAGTTGAAGACAGTCTTCCCAGCAGGACAGTTTGCTGTCTTTGATTCTGCAAACTATATAGGAGGTATTGTATGCGAAGGATGCGCAAACTATACCCGTAAGCAGCTCGACCAACTTACAGATTTTGTTAAATCTCAGCAGGTCGGTGCGAAGGGACTCGTATATGTCAAGGTTAACGAAGACGGAACAATTAAGTCGTCAGTAGACAAATTCTATACACCAGAGCAGATGCAGTCAGTAGCAGAAGCAGCAGGTGCAAAGCCAGGCGATTTGATACTGATACTGTCAGGCGAGCATATTAACAAGACTCGTGTTCAGCTTTGTGCTTTACGTCTTGAGATGGGCAAACGCCTCGGACTTATGTCAAAGGACAAGTTTGAGTGCTTGTGGATAGTTGATTTCCCATTGTTTGAATGGAGTGATGAAGAGCAGCGTCTGATGTCAACTCACCATCCATTCACTATGCCAAATCCAGACGATATCGAATTGCTCGACACAGACCCAGCGAAGGTTCGTGCTAAGGCATACGACTTCGTTTGCAATGGTATAGAGCTTGGTGGCGGTTCTCTTCGTATCCACGATGGCAAGCTTCAGGCAAAGATGTTCGAAGTGCTTGGTTTCACTCCAGAGAAGGCGATGCAGCAGTTTGGCTTCCTGATTAATGCGTTTAAGTATGGTGCACCACCACATGCAGGCTTAGCATTCGGCTTAGACCGTTTCGTTAGTGTTATGGCAGGTCTCGACTCAATCCGCGACGTTATAGCATTCCCTAAGAATAATAGCGGTCGTGATGTCATGCTTGATGCACCAGGGTTCATCGATCAGAAACAGTTAGACGAACTCCAGCTGAAGTTAGACATAAAAAAAGAGAAATAAAAACTCTAAAGTGCTGATTTGTAGGCATTATCCTGTTTGACGTACGTCAAAAAATGTGCCTTATATGAGCTCATGCCGTAATAGTACAGTTAAAACATGTGACTTTTTGTTGCCAGTTCCGTAAATTATGATTAATTTTGCACCCATAAATTGTGTAAAATAATTAAATATTCATCAATAGGTTATAATTTAAGGCTAAAATGGCAGAGAAGAAAGTAACAACAAAGGCTGCAGCTACAAAGGCAACAGCAACAAAGGCAGCAGCAACAACAAAGAAGGCAACTACAACTAAGCGTGTATGTGCAGCAAAGACAGCAGTAAAGGTTTCAATCAGTGCAGAGAATGTAGGTTTCCGCGCAGGTGATGTTTATCAGGCACTCGCAAGCGCAGAGAAGGCACTCACTGTAAAGGAGATTGCAAAGGCTGCTAACATCACAGAGACAGAGGTTCTCCTCGGCGCTGGCTGGCTTCTTAAGGAAGGCAAGATCAAGGGCGAGAATGATGTAATTGCACTTGCATAATACACAATCTGAATTGTAAATATTTATAGAGGTTTTGTTTTCTAATATTAGGAGGCAAAACCTCTATGTTTTTTTCATATATTGGAGTACATAAAAGACATATACGAATTATTGCAGAATAATCCACAGGGGATGTCAGCGAAGGAAATAGCACGTTACGTATATAATGTGCATAACACACTGTTTCATCCTGTTTCGTTCGACGAAGTAAGTCATTCAGTGATATCCTACCTTGCAAATTCCTCACGTCGAAAGAATTCTCCAATAGAAAAGACACTTCGTGGTGTTTATTGCCTCTCCGAGCAATATCTTAGAGAGCAGACTATGATGTTAGATTTCACAGAAGAGTTGCAGTTACAGGTAGATACTCCAGTAGCGGCAGATAAAGAGTCATGCAAAGGACTATTTGATGATTTTTTTGAAATACCGTCAGTTTAATCATATTAATCTTATTATATGCGTAATCATAACCATTTGGTAATTATGGCAGGAGGCGTTGGAAGTCGCTTTTGGCCAATGAGTACAGTAGAGAATCCCAAGCAGTTTGTTGATGTCCTTGGTGTGGGACGCACACTGATTCAGCTTACAATGCAAAGATTTTCAGATATATGTCTTCCAGAAAATGTCTGGGTTGTAACAAACGAGATGTATGTCGATATAGTAAGAGAGCAGCTTCCGGATATACCTGAAGGTAATATCCTGAGTGAGCCATGCCGCAGAAACACAGCGCCATGCATATGCTATGTAAGCTGGAGAATCAAGACACAGGACCCCAAGGCCAATATAATAATAACTCCAAGTGATCATATCGTTACAGACACATCAGAGTTTCAGAATATCATAAAGTCAGCATTGCAGTTCACAGCAGAGAGCGATGCTATCATTACATTAGGAATGAAGCCAACACGTCCTGAAACCGGATATGGATATATAAAGGCCGACTTCGACTCATCCTCAAGACGCAATAGCCATATATATGCAGTAGAGGAGTTTAAGGAGAAACCGATATTGGATGTTGCTAAAGAATATGTAAAACAGAAGAATTATTTCTGGAATGCCGGTATCTTTGTCTGGAACGTCTCAACCATAATCAATGCGTTCAGGTTATATGCACCTACCATCAACCGCATCTTCGAGAGTCTGCAAGACATCTACGGCACAGAGTCAGAGCAAAGCCATATCAACGAACTCTATCCGCAGTGTGAGAATATCTCCGTTGACTATGCCATAATGGAGAAGGCGGAAGAGATATATGTCCTGCCTTCAGACTTCGGATGGAGCGATTTAGGCACCTGGGGATCTTTATGGACATTAACGTCGCATGACAATAATGGCAATAGCTGTATAGGCGAGAATATCGTTATGGTTAACTCATCCAACTGCATAGTGCATACCCCGAATGAGAAGAAAGTAATAGTCGAAGGCCTTGACGGATATATTGTAGCAGAAAACAACGATACGCTTTTAATCACCCGCATGTCAGAAGAGCAAAAGATCAAGGACTACGTAGATAAATAAATCAAATGCCCCCAGAAAGCCATACAGCTTACTGGGGGCATTTCCCTTTATCTCCCACGGATTTCTTATTTTAACCTCCCACGGATTACACGGATTATCACAGATTTTTATATCACGCAGATTGCGCAGATCCTGCAGATTTTTTCTCTTAGTCTCCCACGGATTACACGGATTATCACGGATATAATTTTATTATTTGGACGATGAATGATTTTTCTGATGATATATTATCTTTAACGCAAATTATCGTAAATTATACGTAAATTTTTCCAAACAAAAACATTAAAAACCACTTAGTTTCAGTCTACTGCGCATCCTGTTGCGTCTGTCTATGCTGTGCCATTGTGAGCACGCTCCCATGTCACCTCATATCCATCCACAGCCTAATGGCTAAACTAAGAAAAAACATTAAAAATCTTA
>JAFPAS010000237.1 GCA_017424205.1 Prevotella sp.
ATACAAAATAATTCTGTAACTTTGTAATCGGTAGTCATATTAAATATTCTTGTAACTAATTGTTTTTCACCTATAAAGGTACAAAATATTTATGAGACTACCAACTTTTTATGAACAAAATCTTATCCCGAACTGGGGTATAACTTTGTATATTGTAATTGTAGTTTCGCACGTCTGCGATGTGCGAAACTTGTGCTTTAAGAGGTATATAATTCTTGTCTTTTATGAGTGTAAGGAGTAAAAGGACGTTTCAATCGAACCAGGAACTGTGGCAAGCTTTTTTGTCTTCAGACAAGGAAGCGTTCGCCTGCTTGTTTGAAGAGTATGCCGATGCCATGTATGCCTATGGATGCAAAATGACGTCTGATGCCGAATTGGTAAAAGACGCCATCCAGGATGTTTTTGTAAAGTTGTATAAAAACAGGCTGTCGTTGCGTGAAAATGTAATGATAAAAGGATATCTTTTTGTGACCCTTAAACACACTTTGCTAAACCTGCTACATACTCATGTCACGCTCTCTTTGGAAGATGGAGACGGCGTGCGTTTCAAGATAGACCTGCTCTCGCAAAGACTTTATGAAGAAGACTCGTCTTGCGGATGTTGTGAGGAAGAAGAGACGAGGCAACAACTGTTAAAGGCTTTGGACGAACTTACAGACCGGCAGCGCGAGGCTATATATCTACATTATATACAAGAAATCCCGTTGAATGAGCTTTCTGTACTGTTGGACATGAACTATCAATCAACGAGAAATCTTATACATCGTGCCATGACGAAGTTGCGTCAGCACATTCAGCCTACCTCTTACGCGAGTATACCATTGCTTTTGGTCCAATACCTTTCAGAGTAAGGGCTTTCCAGTGCGGAGGCAGCACGCCTTGCTTTTCTTGAGTTATGCCGCCGTCTGTGATGGCAAGTCCGCCGAAGCCCATCATCACGGCCTGCAAGACGCCTCCTGCGCCAGTTATGAAGTAGGGGTTTGTGCCTCCTTTTGTCTCTGCTATCACTCTGAACGGTGGGTTGAGGTTAAGTATGTAGGCGTCTTTGAAGAAGTGTGCGGCTTTGTCGGCATTTCCAAGACGTGAGTACAAGAGGGAGAAGATGGCTTGTGTCATGGCTGGTGTGTTCTTTTCCGGCACTTTTGTCTCGTAATAAGCCAGGTCTTTCTCTATCTGGTGTGGGTCTGTGATGAGTCCCAACGGATAGGCGAGAAGATTTACATCTGCCTGTTTTATGTTGGCTCCGTCGTATTGTGAGTGTTCGCGTGTCACGCCGTCAGGAAATGAAAGCACGACAATTTTCTCCGCTATCTCGTCCCATGCCGACGTTACGGGTTCTCCCAACAGTGCTGCGGCTTGTGAGGCTGCTGCAAGATTCTGTTTCGCCACTCCGTTTGTAAAGGCATTGTCGTCTACGTTTTCTGCCCATTCGTCGGCAGCCACCACGTTGCGTATGTGGCAAGTGCTGCCATCTGCATCTTTCTCTACCCTGCTGAGCCAGAAGTCGGCGGTAGCCTTCAAGATGGGATAGCCTTTCTCTCTCAGCCATGTTTTGTCTTGTGTGACGCGGTAATAGTTCCATGCCGCCATGGCAACACATCCGGTGATGTGGTGTTCAAAGGTTCCGGTAAGTGCCCATACAGGTGTTTCTTCAAAGCCGCTATCTGCACTTTCCCAGGGGAACATGGCTCCTGAGAAACCATGTTCGAACGCGTTCTCTTTGGCTGCCTGTAAGCGGTTGTACCTGTACTCTATCATCGATTTTGCTAATTGTGGCTTTAACATCAGCAGGGCTGGGAATATCCATGTGTCAGCGTCCCAGAAGACATGCCCGTTGTAGCCTAAGCCGGACAGGCCCATCGGCGAGATGGAGAGTTCGGATCCTTCGCGTACAAAGGAGTAAAGGTGGTATATCATGTTGTGGATGTCTTGTTGTGCCTGTGCGTCGCCGTCTATTATAATGTCGCTGCTCCACAGGTCGTCCCATAAAGACAGGTGGCGCGCCATAAGGCGGTCGTAGCCTTCAAGACAGGCGAAGACTGTGAGGCGCTCTGTTTCGTTCATCGGATCGGGGTGATGGGCTGATGTCAGTGTTGAGCCTACTATGCAGAAACGATATGTTTCTCCCTTTCGCAGCTTGCGCGAGAAGCTTGTCTGGTGGCTATTACTGTTGTGTGTTGCGTGTATGACGCGTGGCTCTTCGCCAGCTTTCTCTGGGAACATGAAAGCCGATGAGGCACATACGGTGAGTCGTCCTGTCGGACTTTTGGCTTGTGTGGTCAGCAGTTTTATGGCTGCATGTCTGCGGTTTATCTCGTTGTAGAACATCCGACCGTCTCGAAAGGCGTCAGGCGTTTCTTGAGTGTTGACGGCAGCAATAGTGATGTCTGCCTTTGGCTCTACTTCTACTACCATCATGGCGCAATAAGGCAACTGTCTCAGTGCGAGATATGAACAGGTAATGTCTGCCTTGTCGGCGTATGTGAAGTGTGAGGTGAATGTCGCCTTCTTCATGTCCAGGGTCTGTGTGAAGCCGGAAATGTTGTTGCGGTTTATACGATTGCCGTCTATTGATATAGAGCCGTTAAGCATGTTGAAGCCGTTAAGGAAGTTGCTTACACGTCCACGCCCGTATTTGTCGTAGCTTCCTGCCAGCACCACGTTGTTTGTGCGTAGCGGTTCTGGCGACGACACGATGCCAAGCATGCCGTTGCCGACAGTCACTCCGTAGTAATTGTCTGTCCGGACATCTGAAACAGTGATTTTCCAAGGGTCTTGTCCCCATAGGGAGGTAGATAGGAATAGTAGTCCGATTAAAAGATTTGTTTTTCTCATAATACTGATATGTTAGTCTATTTGATTATATCGTTCTGTTGTCTTTTCCCATGTCTTAATAGCGTTGTTAGGGTACTTACATAAACAATACAAGCGAACTCTTAAATTGTACTCACCAGTCTTTACTTTTTTACGGATTTAACAGAGGAACGTTAGGTGTGCTATTCTATGATGTAACGACGCTTTACTTTGAAGCTGATTATGAGGTGGTGACACGATGACGAATAAACCGTATATATGCGCGTACACCCCACGAATCACTTCGTAGGGTGTGCCAACTAATAACTAACTTTTACTTTTGTGGTTTACGTAATTTCAATATGACTAACACTGCAAAGGTAGGTGGTTTAGTTCACCTCCGCAATACCCAAATTCCGGTATTTGACTTAGGTTACTCTTGAACCTTTACCTCGCTCAGCTCTACCAACTTATTTACTATGGCATAGATAGTCAAGCCGGCAGCCGAGTGTATCTGTAGCTTGCGCGTTATATTCTTACGGTGGGTCATTACGGTATGCACAGAGATAAACAGTTTCTCGGCTATCTCTTTATTGGTCATGCCGCGGACAATGCAGCCCACTATCTCTTTTTCGCGCTGACTGAGGGCGTCTTGGTCGGGCTCCTCTTCATCGGCTATATTTAGCAGTTCGGTAATCTTCTTTTCGAGCGATGCCATGTCATCGAACAGCGTGACACGTTCATCGTAACCCTTTAGCTGACTGCTGTCTACCATAGAGCAAAGCAGCGAAACCAGCTTTACATCATGCTTATAGCACTGACGGAAAGCGTCTACATCAAACCATCCCTCCAGCTGCGGATTCACAATCAATATCTGCGGAGTATGCATCTCCATGCAGTGACGGATGCCGTCTTTAGAAGTTACCTCTACAACCTCTACCTCCATATCGGGCAAGCGCTTTAGCACAGACACCAGCCCGCTACGCACTATGACCGACGACTCGGCCACAGCTATTAAAATCTTATCTTGAAACTTCATTGTTGTTATCCCTCTTTTCAAGTTCCATAATAGCAGGGACAAACAAGTAATCTTCTACCCGGTTGTGCGATGCCAAATCTTCTTCACAGCTAAAAATATCGAACAACGTAGCGTTAAGCAGTCGGTTGTCGCCGTTGGCCGGATAATATTTAATACCCCAATTCGGGATAAAATAGCGATTAGTTGCATGTTAAGACAGATACATGAATCCTCTTCCCATGCCATCAGACATGGGCTATATATAAAGAATCGAAAGAGATTATTCTGTCCTTAGAACAATGTAAGTTGCTTCGTGTCTTCGATGCAGTATCCTTGCAATGCCTTTGGCTTGTTATCAAAGAAACAATATGCTCCCAAGGCAGAAATAAGGTTCATGATAAAGTTGCTTACAGATCTATGGCGTGAATGTACAATCTGTGCCGTATTCTTCAGCATGTCGTTAATGGTTTCGATAATGTATCTCTTGCGCAGCATCATTCTGTCATAGAATGGCATCAGCTTGTTTTTCATGTTTACGCGCAACCCTGTCACCAGCTGTATTCCATCCTCAAAGAGGAAGTCAAACAGCTTTTGCGAAATATAGCCTTTGTCAGCGAACAGCTTGCCATACAAACGTTTAGCAAGAACCTTGAACACATTCGGGTCCTTGTCGCTGACATTTGCACCAGTAAGTACAAACGCTATTATCTCGCCTCTGTCATTGCACGCAAGGTGGAGCTTAAAGCCATGGCACCAACCCATAGTTCCTTTTCCGTCAGTGGCAATTCCCTTGAATACCTTATTGGCATATCTCCTGAGATTATGGCATACGGGTATCATCGTGGAATCAACGAATGTTATGCCGGTACATCTTCCGAAAGCTCCCAGATTAAGGAAGAACATGAGCTGGAAGAACACGCGGCTTTCCAACTCCACAAAGCGGTTGTACGACACGGCTTTCGGAAAATAAGACTTCATCGTACCCTTAATGAAGAACAGGTAGTAGTGCTTGAAATTGCGGAATGTACCAAAATGAAAATACAACAGAATGGTCATGATTTCACTGTCGGACAACGATGCTGCACGCCGTCTACGCTTCACTCCGCTATTGTCTTCCAGCAAATTTCCTGCATTTTCTGCATCAAAATGTTTGCAAAACTCGTCTATAATACAAAATAATTCTGTAACTTTGTAATCGGTAGTCATATTAAATATTCTTGTAACTAATTGTTTTTCACCTATAAAGGTACAAAATATTTATGAGACTACCAACTTTTTATGAACAAAATCTTATCCCGAACTGGGGTAT
>JAFPAS010000238.1 GCA_017424205.1 Prevotella sp.
CATCATAACAATTGTGAGCCACATGGTTAAAAGACAGTAGCATTTCATTGCCAAAGAACTATCTTCGAAATTAAGTTGAAAAGGCATCTCAAACATCCTTACGGTAACGCTGCCAACTGCAGGGATGCCGATAATCTTGCACAGAAGGAATCGGAGCACGTCGGAAAACATCACCGCTGCCAGATATACAAGCGACATGACCACCGTTACCCAAAGCACACGGGTAAGGAATTTCTCCAGATGAGTGGCCGGTTGCACCAGAATCCCTATCTTCTGCTGCTTTGTGCGCATATTGAAGAACACGAAACTGCCCACAACGATGAAGAACAGCCAATAGCCAATAAAGGCCACACCTCCTGAAAAATTAAGACAAGCCTTATATACCAGTCCCTTATCAAGGAAATAATTTGTATGTTCAGCCATTGCCGTCATGTTTTCTATAGTATATAAAGCATTGACAATTCTAAAGGCATGCGAAGAAAACATTACAAATGCCAGCACGAAGAAGAACACCAGCGTTGTCTTTCTGTTGGCTGCAATATCGTAGCGCACCACGTTCTTGAATCTTTCCCAGTTGAAATTGTTGTTCATAACAGCCAGTTTTTAAATATTGACAATCTTATTACATATCACCTGCGAACGGGAGAAGAGGCGGTAGCTTGCCCAATAGTTGAAGACCGTAAGCAACAGACAGACACCCGTCACGGTATATGCCGTTGTCGTCAGTCCGTCCGACTCTGCCACTGGGTCTATGTCAAAATAATAGGTGAGCAGAGCCAACAGCGAAGATACAGCATAGCACACCACCGTTGTCAATATCCAGTTGAACTTCCTGAAGAACACGCCACCAAGCAGATATACGCTATGACTATACAGCGCAAGCGAAGTCACCATGATTACAGCATACACTATCTCCATGTCGAAGTTGCCATTCGGATTATTATAACTTGCTATGTCAAGCATATCAAAATGATATGCCAGTACCGAACCGCACGCATTGCCATGAACCGAGAGACAGAAGATAGCACGCAATAAATCAGCAATAACCATTGCAACACAGAAGAACAAGAAGAATCCCACCGTACACCACAGGAAACGTGAAAGAAATTTCTCCAAGTTGCTCGACGGCAGCGAGAGAAAAGCAATGCGCTGCTGCTTGGTCTTCATGTTGTTTGCCATAAAGCACCCGCCAATGCCCATGAAGAATATGAAGCAAAACAGAGTCATCCCCCAACAAACCTCGTTATAATTACTAATATGATGTTCGCTCAGATTGTCTAACCGGCTTAGCGAATTTATAATATAGTTTGTGGTGAGCACGAATGC
Source organism: Prevotella sp. (assembly GCA_017424205.1). Taxonomy (GTDB): domain Bacteria; phylum Bacteroidota; class Bacteroidia; order Bacteroidales; family Bacteroidaceae; genus Prevotella. The sequence continues at coordinate 1,327 of JAFPAS010000238.1, forward strand.
CATTCCGAGCGTCAGGCGCAGCGATGTCTTCCACTGCAACACGTTGTCTGCCTTCAGCGTGAGCCAGAAACGCGATAAATCAAACTGTTTCATTCTTCTGCCCTCCCCTATTTATTCTCCTTAGTGATGTAAGTGAACAGCAGTTCCAGGTTCAGCTGCGTCTCTGCACTGCCTTCCTTACGGCGGGCAATGACGGCATTTCCCTGCAATGATGGTTCGGCATAAAGCACATCGCCGTCCATCTCGCTTGGCTGGCGATACTCAAACGAATATTTGTTGCAGATGTCAGCCACCGACTCGTTCATCAGGATATTGCTCTGACTGATAATCAGAATATGGTCAAGCAAAGCCTCCACGTCGTGCACCTGATGAGTGGAGATGATGAGGGTGCGGTCGTCTGTCATGTTTTGTGCCACCACGCGACGGAACTGAGCCTTCGATGGAATGTCAAGTCCGTTGGTCGGTTCGTCCATGAGCAACAGACGTGTGCCTGCAGCCAACGCAAAACTCATATACACTTTTTTCTTCTGACCCATCGACAGCTCGTTGAGCTTCAGCTTCAGCGGCAGTTCAAAGTCGCGCAGACAGTTGTCCAGTACCTCACGATTGAACTTAGGATAAAACGGCTCATAGAGACGCACATAGGCATCGAGCGACATTGCAGGCAGGTCAAACTCCTCAGGCACGATGAATATCTCCTGCAACATCTCTGCACGGCGCTTGCTGCTCTCGAAGCCGAGAGTCTGTATGCTGCCGCCCTTTGGTCGCAGCAATCCGCTGATGAGATAAAGCAATGTTGACTTTCCTGTTCCGTTCTTTCCCAGCAGTCCGTAGATTCGGTTCTGCTCTAAAGAAAGACTGAAGTCATTGAACACATGGTCTTTCTGACCTGCATACTTGAAGTTAATTTTGTTGATTTGTATCATAATATTTTTGTGTTTGGTTGGACCGTTTTGGTGTACTACCTTAATAGTACACTGCAAAAGTAATGCATTTACATGTTTCCAACAAACTTTTGAGCATTTATTTTTGCAGAAAACAGTTTTTTAACATTTCCACATTATAATAAAGAGGCGTGAGAATTTCAGCAAATGGCAACAACAATTCTATTTCCGAGTAATAAGAATTGGCGGGTAATTGAAATGATTTTGTCAAAATTTTTCGTATTTAAATATGTAAAAAAATTTGACAAAAAAATTTTTCATTCTAGAGAAAAAATCGGGCATTAAAGACAAGAAAAACGTGGTTGGCAAGTAAAAAATTAGTCTTTATTTTTCAAAAACATAGGTTTTGAGCTCCGTTTTCTATGGTTTTGCGTTGCAAAACCTATCATCTTGAAAAGCAA
>JAFPAS010000239.1 GCA_017424205.1 Prevotella sp.
AACTATCCAGGACTCGAGATTGAATTCAATGAGGCATGGATTCTTAGCAAGCAGGTAGACTACAAGCAGCCGAAGAAGGCTCTATGTGAATTCGCTAAGAGTGGCACATTCGTTCTTAACGGAACATATACAGACTATTTTGCTGACGGAAAGAAACAGCATGAGGTTACATATAAGAACGGCCGACGTACAGGAACGGAGACTTTATGGCGTCCAGATGGTACCGTTGAATGGACATGGCAGCGTGACCTGAAGACTAATATTGGTGTATGGACCCAGTACTGGCCTAATGGTAATAAGCGTGTGGAGAGCACATGGAATATCAAGCCAGAGCCTCGTGACCTGCCAGGAACACCTCTCAACGGTGCTATGGCTGAAGGCGAAGCGCGTCATTATGATGAAAATGGTGTGCTAACTGCAACATATAACTTCATCAGAGGTACAGAAAACGGCATTGACGAACAAGGGGCAGCTATCGGAATAGTCAATGAGGGCAAATAACCGTTAGTTGAAAAAAACTGATTAATGCTTCTTGAAATGTCTACAATAAGCGCTTCATGAATTTATAGATACTTTCTTGTTGCGTGATTATATATATAATAAAGGTGTAGACATATAAAATTGCAAACAATAAAACAATAATAATATAAATGAAGAGACTACTAACAGTGCTCACCATGCTTGTTGTGGTGACTATGATGATGGCAAAACCTAAGGTTGTCCATCTCACAACGGAGAATATGACCAATCCTTTGGGATTGTCTACACACACTCCGAGACTCTCATGGCAGATTGCTGAAACGAAGAACAATACCGTTCAGACTGCCTATCATGTTCTGGTGGCGACATCGCCTGAACTTCTTGTGCCAGGCAAGGCAGACCTTTGGGATACTGGCTTGGTGCAGAGTGACCAGCAGTTATGGCTTGCTTATGCCGGAAAAAAACTTAAGGACACCGACCATGCTTACTGGACAGTGCGAGTAAAGACAAACAATGGTGAGACAGCATGGGCAGAACCGCAGCGTTTCAGCATCGGACTGACTGTTGAGTCACATTGGGCTGGTCGCTGGATTGGCATTGACGAACTGTTTGAGGGTGAGCGTCAGGGCTACCGTTCACGTATTGCCGCACGCTATCTTCGTAAGGAGATAGATGTCAAGGCAGAGGAAATTAAGCGTGCAACAGCCTATGTTGCTGCCGTTGGACTCTATGAATTCTATATCAACGGACAGAAGCAGGGTGTTGATGTGCTTGCTCCTCAGCCTACAGACACCCGCAAGTCAATCATCTACAATACATTTGACATTACAGATGCATTGCGTGCTAAACAGCTTGAACCAGAGCGAAAAGCAAACCAGCAGGGTGCAGTTTCTACAATGATGTCGCTTGCTCCAGAGGCTTCAAAGACATGCTTTGGCATAGCACTCGGAGCGGGTCGCGCATTCCCAATGCGCCAGTCAAAGCCACACAAGAGTCCGTTCATGGGCTTCCCTAAGTGCCGTGTTAATATAATCATAGAATATGCAGACGGCACAAAGCAGAAGGTATCAACTGATGAGAGCTGGAAACTGACAGCAAATGGTCCTATCCGTGCGAATAACGAGTTCGATGGAGAGGAGTATGATGCACGTATGGAACTTGGTGACTGGTCTGTTGTAGGTTATGATGACTCAAAATGGATCTGGTCAAAGCGTACAGATATACCGATGGCAGAACTCATCGGACAGCCAGCGCCTAACATGAGAGTGCTTAATACGCTCAAGCCAAAGAGCATAAACACAATTTCTGGCGGTCGCTATATCATAGATTTCGGCCAGAATATGGCAGGCTGGATTCAGATGAAAGTGCGCGGTAACAGCGGTGACACAATACGTATTAAGTTTGCAGAGAAACTGAATCCAGACGGAACACTATATCTTGCAAATTTCCGCGATGCGCTTTCAGAAGACATATATGTATGCAATGGCAAGGAGAACGGCAGCACATGGCGTCCTACATTTATAACACACGGTTTCCGTTATGCAATGGTTACAGGTTATAAGAATGCTACTGCAGCTGACTTTGAAGCACAGGTTGTTTCAGACGATATGGTTGTTTCAGGCAATATTACAACAAGCAACACTGTGCTGAATAATGTTTATCGTAACGCATATTGGGGCATATTGTCTAACTATAAGGGCATGCCTGTCGACTGTCCTCAGCGTAATGAGCGTCAGCCATGGTTGGGCGACCGTACTATGGGAGCCTTCGGCGAGGCATATATATTCAATAACGAGCGTCTGTATTCTAAGTGGATGCGCGATATATGCGAGTCACAGCGCACCGATGGCGTATTCTCTGACGTTGCACCAGCATTCTGGAACTACTATAACGATGACGTGACATGGCCTTCAGCCCTTCCGTTTATCTGTGAGATGATTTATCGCCAGTATGGTAATAAGCAGCCTATTATCGATTCATATCCATATATCAAGAAGTGGATGAACCATATTCTGACTGAGTATATGGAGGATTATATTATTACACGCGATAAGTATGGCGACTGGTGTGTACCACCAGAGGACCTCAAAATGATACATTCTCAGGATCCAGCCCGTCAGACTGACGGTACGCTAATCTCTACTGCATACACCATAAAGAACCTTCGACTGATGCAGATGTATGCAGAAATGCAGGGATTCACTGCAGATAAAGAGGAGTATGCGGCACTTGAGAAGAAGATGACCGAGGCATTCAACAAGAAATTCCTCACCATCAAGCGAGGCACATCAGAGCAGCCAGGACACATACTCTATCCAGACAGCGTATTCTATGGCAATAACTCTGCAACTAGCAACCTTCTCCCTCTTGCGTTAGGCATTGTTCCTGCAGACTGCAAGGATGAGGTTGTCAAGAATCTTGTGACAAATATCTGTGGAAAGAATGGCGACCATGTGTCATGCGGTGTAATTGGAATTTCATGGCTTATGCGCACGCTTTCTGAGAATGGCCGTGCTGATTTGGCATACCGTATAGCATCGCAGAAGACATATCCTTCATGGGGTTATATGGTAGAGCAGGGCGCTACAACAATCTGGGAGCTGTGGAATGGCGACAAGGCTAATCCACGTATGAACTCAGGTAACCATGTCATGCTTCTCGGTGACCTGCTGATATGGTATTATGAGAATCTTGCCGGCATCAAGAACGCTCCAGGTTCTGTTGCTTTCAAAAAGCTCATGATGAAGCCAAACTTTGAGATTCAAGACCTTGACAATGTTGACGCATCATACCAGACACCTTACGGTATGGTTAAATCACAGTGGACTAAGACTCTTGAACAGGTTGTTTGGAATAT
>JAFPAS010000240.1 GCA_017424205.1 Prevotella sp.
AGAGTCTCTGGTATTGTTACGGACGACTCCATACCGCTTAAAGGCTGTGAGAAAACCATAGTTCCATCTTCTGTCAGCAACTCTATGCCGCAGAATGAGAACTGGCTGCCCCACGAGATTTTGTACCCGTCAATGCGGAGAGTGATCATCTGAATAGCATTAGGCTTTCTTAATGCAGGAGGTGTCGCTATGGGTGGCGGTGGGTCCTGGACTATAATTACTGTTTTTTCTTCCGCATGAACAATCATTGACATGCCCAAAAGAGCAAGTGCTAAACTAATTTTTCTGAATTTCATAATTGTTGTAATTTTGATATTTGACGCCACAAAAGTAAAAAGAATAATAACATTATGCAAGGAAATCTTGTCCCAAGTTGTTTCATTGAGTGGATTTTGATGTTTGAGTAATTTGGCAATTACGCATATCTGTCTATAATACAACACGTTAAGCCTAATTATCTAAAAATTGAAGATATTTTTAATAATGAAACAAGTTGAGACAAAAAGCGCTTGCATATATGGCATTTTATGCTTAACTTTGCATCCGAAGATATTTTTGCATTATGAGAAACGTATGTATAATAGCATTTTTTGCATTGCTTATGTCATGCTCGCCTGGCGACAGCATAGACTCACGCATGCAGCATATTAAGGAAACAGGAGATACAAATCCGACAATTGCGCTGCAGATGCTTGACTCGCTCAAAACCTTGATTAGAGATGAAGACGAGCACAGAAGGATGCTGTATGACCTGCTTGAGATAAGGCTGAAGGACAAGGCGTACATCACAGCGACAACAGATATGCATATCAAACCGCTGGTGAAGTATTTCGAGAAATACGGAAGCGTGCGGGAGCGTCAGGAGGCATACTACTATGCTGGCAGCATATACAGGGATATGCGTGATACTCCACGCTCTGTAGAGTTCTTCCGAAAATCGGCAGATGTGGCGGAAACGGATGCGTCACACGACACCCTTATGCATCGCAACGCCTACTCAAATCTTTACTCGCTATATTTCAGCGTGCAGGACTACCGTAACGCTTTATCTGCCGCGAAGAAAGAATACGAGATTTCTCTTTCTAATGGCAGCCTGCATTCCATAACTCTGCTGCATCTGGGCATGTCATACGTAAGGGCGGACAGCACGGAACAGGCTCGCCAGACGCTGCACAAAGCACTGGAACATTACGAAAAATACGAGAAGAATACAGCCAACCGATATTTACTGGCCTTTCTGCTTCAGGAAATGTCCTATATGAAAATGAAGGAATCGGAGAAGTGCCGCCAGCTTATGGAGGAATCCGCCAGCGATATCATGAATATACAGGAATATATATCGCTGGCTGGATACTATCAATATGCAGGAATGCAAGATTCTGCCATTATATGCTACGAGCGAATAATAGAGGACGGAAGCAATATGGCAGCCGTATATGATGCGTCAAGATACTTGTTTCATATATACAGCCAGAAAGGTGACAATGCTACGGCAAGCAGGTATGCAGGCATAAACATAGCCGCAAGCGAACAGCTCGATCTCGGCAAAAGGCAGGAGCAGGCAGCCACTGTCAACAACCGTTATAACTACATTAAGGACAAGGAGGCGGAGGAAAGAATAAAGTTAGAGGACAGAATAAAATCTAGAACGATATTTATTATAGGCCTTTTGGCATTAGCTGCAAGCATAGGATACATTTTATCACATTTGTATATCAGAAGAAAGCATGCGAGAGAAAAGTTATCTCTGGATAAGCGCCTGAATGATATAAGGGAACAGAACTGCGTTCTGAGAGCTGAATTGGAATCTGCAATGAACAGCGTGACTGAAAACCAAGTGGCACTGGTAAAAAGCAGAGAAGAACTTGAGAAGATAAATCACGAACTTTCACGCAACGAATACGAACTATCGATAAAGGAACGGCAACTTGCTGAGCGCACCGAACAGAATCGCAATTATATCCGTCTGCTACATCAAACTAAACTGGAGAAAAGTGCAGAAGATATAATTGATGAGGTTAGAGAAGCAGCAAAGGGTAAAGCGACATTCTCATCGGCAGAATGGAGGAGGCTGTACAAGGCTGTTGACGAGATATTCCCAGACTTCAACGAAACGCTATCACATCAGCCAGGAAAGATGAACGAACAGACAATACAGGTGTGCTACCTCATGCGTATCGGTCTGTCTAATCCGCAAATACAGAATGTAACAGGTCTTCCACGTGCAACAATATGGAGATGGACAAAGAGACATGAAATAATAATGAGCTGACATAACATGTTGCAGAAGATAAATTGGTGCATAGTGGTTTCGGAGTACCTTGTATTTTCTGAAGCACCGGGCGTGCTGGCAGAGGATTGGCTGGCGTGGAATGTGCGCCTCGGTAACCGCTTGTTGCTCAGGTGGTTATGGGACGGTTTCTGAAAGCAGTGTATGAGGAGGCAAAAGACTGCTTCTTGCGGTGTGAAAGACTGCTTCTTGTGGCGTAAGAAGCAGTGTCTTAAAATTTAAGATAGTGTGTATTAAAATTTCAAATAGTCTGAGTGGCATAGCTATTCAGTGCATGTGTGAAAACAGACGCTGTTTTTTACATGTAATTCACTCTGGTTTTTATTAAAAGACAACTTGGATAATAGGGGACAAATTTGTTTTGAATGTTTTGAGTGTTTTGTTTATAACGACCAGAGATATTTTAGCACGCAGATTCCGCAGATTTTATTTCTGCTTTCTCCTTTGCCAGCATGATCTGTTCGCGCCCCAAACGGTACGAACTGCGTCCGTACTTCGTTTGACGTACGCTGCTCATGCTGACGAAGCT
>JAFPAS010000241.1 GCA_017424205.1 Prevotella sp.
CATAAATAGTTGACCCATCTACTCACAAGTCTATCCACATAAAACTTGATTTCGCTGTTCTGATTTTGTAACTTTGCAGTGTAAAACGAGAATGCACATATATTTAAATTAAAAAAGAGACTGCACAGACTTATTGCAGTTCTGAGCAGTCTCTCGGTTTATATGCAGATTATTATATCTTGTCCAGCGCGAAGCAAAACAAGCTACAAGATTCTGCAAGACTATAGTTTCATATTATTACTGTGCCTCAAGATATATTACGCGGCTAGACCAGTCGACGAGTTTATGATAGTCGAGGTCGTGTGAGTATGGCATCTCCAGTCCGTTGTCCATGAGGAAGCGGCCGCTGTATGTCTTGCCTTCGTGCTGCAACGGTGTCTTATCGATGCGGTTGAGCTCGCGCACCTTGTAGCGCTTGTCTGGGTCGAGGCCGTGCATCTTCACGCATGGGAAGTGCTCGTCTTTGAAGCATTCAAGCTTATACCAATAGAATACGGCTTTCTGCTTGTCTTCTGAAACATACATGAGCGATGCGAGGTTATCGCCTGAGTAAGGAGAGTGGAGACGATAGAGGTCGCCGAACTGCACTACCGGACGTATCATCTTATAGTCTGTAATAGCTTGGCGGCATAGAGCTTTCTCTTCTTCAGTCATATTCTTAGGCTGTATCTCCATACCGAGGCGGCCAGACATTGCTACGTCACAACGGAACTTCATCGATGTGGTGCGGAAGACGGCGTGGTTAGGAACGGCAGAGATATGACTTGCAATTGTTATAGCTGGGAAGAAGAATGATGTGCCCCACTGCATATAGATGCGCTGGAGGGCATCGGTATTGTCTGACACCCAGAACTCGTCGAAGTATGGCAGGAGACCATAGTTAGCACGGCCACCGCCTGAAGCACAGTCTTGTATCACTACGTCTGGGTACTTTTCGCGGATGCGCTTGCAGACATTGATAAGTCCTTCGTGATACTTTATATAGAGATGGCTCTGTTCCTTAAGATACTGCGAACCGTGGTTCATGACTGGTGCGTTAGCATCCCATTTGATGTAGGCTATCTCCGGATGCTTTGTAAGCAGATTGTCTACAATGCCGAAGACAAACTCCTGAACCTCTGGATTAGAGAGGTCGAGCACGAGCTGTGTGCCGCCGCGTCCCTTGACAGGCTCACGCTGCGGTGCTTTGATTATCCATTCAGGATGTTTCTCGTAGAGTTCTGATGTGGTGTTTGTCATCTCAGGCTCTATCCAGATGCCAAACTTCACGCCGTTCTTCTTAGCATCGCGGAGAAGACCTTCTATGCCCTCAGGGAGCTTGCGGGTATCAACCACCCAGTCGCCGAGGCTCGATGTGTCTTTGTTGCGTGGATACTTGTCGCCAAACCATCCATCGTCCATGACGAAGAGTTCGCCACCCATCGACTTGATGTCAGCCATCATCTGGTCCATGCCTTTCTGGTTGATGTCGAAATATACGCCCTCCCATGAGTTGAGGAGTATCATACGCTCACGGTCAGCATTGCGAACCTGATAGCGGCGTGCCCAGCGATGGAAATTACGTGATGCTCCAGAGAGTCCTTCCTTCGAGAATGTGTATGCCACACGTGGTGTGGTGAAGGTCTCGCCACGCTTCAGATAATATTCTGAATTGTCAGGGTTGATGCCAGCAAAATAGTAGTGATATTCTGTGTCGTCAGTATCAACTATGACATCATAATTGCCAGAATACATGAGAGCGGCACCGATAACGTTGCCGGTATTCTCCTGTGGCTTGCCGTCGAGCGAGAACATGACCTCCTGGCGGTCTGTTGTTGCGTTACGCAGTCCGTCCTTGTTCTTTATGCGGAGAAGACCATTGTTTAGTTCTTCCTCTACCATCTGTGCCTCTGCTGCCCATGAGCCATGGAAGTGGTTAATCCATACGTTGCCACGACGGATAGGCATGCATGAAGAGTAGAACTGTGTCAGCGCCACCGTCTTCTTCTCACCGTTGGTGATATCGGTCCAACATTCTATCATATCAACGTCTGAATATGCAAAGTAGTAGAGATTGACGTAGGTCGGATAGAGAGGGTCTTTCATCTTGATGGTGAGCAGACTGCCTTTGCGTGGCTTGCCGTTAGGCGCCTGTTCGTCAACGGCTGTGATGCCGTATTCCTCAACGAGGAGCTGTGTAGACATATTGCCGTCGGCATGGCGCATGGCAAATGCTGTCTCTGACATGGTGTGTGTAGCGCCGTAGGCTGGGTATATGTCGAGATGACTCCAGTTGGCATTAGTTGGTGCTGGCAGTGAGGCGAAATCGTCTGCTGAGAGCTTTGCGCCATAATACACAAACTTCGGTTCGCCACCTTTCCATACGTCAAGCACGAGGGTGTTGTTTGGTGTGCTTAGCTGAACTTTCTCTGCTGATGCCGCTAACGGAAGGAGGGCGCAGCAGAGCATGAATAATATCTTCTTCATAAATATATGTTTTTAGTTATTCTAAAGTGATTATATGCTATTATAACATAAGAATATGCCGCCATTGAACAGGCAGGAAAGATGTCTGTCTGCTCTATGACGGTAGAAACTATACTCGCTCGATTATTTCGAGACACATGCGTGAGTTATGATACGGACACTTCCAGAAGCCAGCATGGTCGTCGGTGGTATTCAGCGTGCCATGTTCATCGCGGCTCCAGTACCATTCGCCATGTTCATAGTCAATGAGGTTGTCTTTGATATACTGCCAGCAGCGCAGCGCCTTGCTAAGGGCAGCCTCATCGCCGAAATGCTGGTATATATTGTAGAAGCCTACAACAGCTTCTGCCTGAACCCACCAATGGCGGTCGCTATCAATGTGTCCGGTATCGAGATTCGCCTCATGAGTCATTGAACCATCGGCATTCAGACCTTTCTCTGATGCTTCTGCCACCAGGCGTACTATAGGTTCGACTTTCTCAAGCACCTGTTTGTCCCCCAGAACGAGGGCAGCTTCGTGCATAAGCCATGAGCACTCAATATCGTGACCGTAGCTCTCAAGCCAGCCAGCGCCCCGCTGCCAGTCCATCTCGAAGAAAAGGTCGAGGTGTGATGTCTGCGGATTAAGTATGCGGTCGGTGAAGATATGTATGAGATTTCGTAGCGATATCTCTACCTTCGACTTGCTGCTGATGTCAATATCGCAACCTTTCTCCTCCAGTTCTTTTAGACAGCGGAAAAGGTTGGTGTATGGTTCTATGATATGAAGATGTGTGTTCTGTGATTTCGGGTAATTGGCATCGAGTTCTGAGAGACGCATGTCGGCGATATCGCCCCACTGCCGTGTCTGCGCCTCGATATAGCCGTTATAGACCTCATCAAGCGAGTGTTCCTCAATGGTGTTATACAGATTGAAACACATGTCGAGGGCTTCCTGCACATCGTCGGCTGCCACCTGCGGGTCGGCATACGCTGCACGGACATACTCACTGAGGCCGTATAGTGTGAAGCCGATGGCGTAAAACTGCTTCTTTGTATCTATCGGGTTGCCCAGATAGTCAAGTTCCCAATATGTTCCGCCATAGACTGGGTCGACAAAATGCTTTAGTATGTAATTCTTGGCGCGCTGGGCTGCCTTCAGATATTCAGGTTTGCGGAGCACACGGTATGCTGCCGAGAACGACCAGAGGATGCGGGCATTAAGTATGCAGCCTTTGCTCGCCTCCTTCATAAGCGTGCCATCGCCACACATACGGCCGTAGAATCCGCCATGCTCTTCGTCCTGCATATTATCGAGCCAGAACGAG
>JAFPAS010000242.1 GCA_017424205.1 Prevotella sp.
CCATAATCAAGGGCGTGCAGATACATCAGAACCACAATCAGGACGATGAGATGAAGGTGCTTGTGCAGACACCAGTATATAACTGCTTCTTCTCATGCATAAGAAATAGCGGATGTGAGATGGCAGAAAACCGACTGGTGTATAGTGGTAATACATACACCATAGACTGGGAGGATTTTGAAACGAAATGTGCCGACCCCGCAGTGAAGATTTTCATCCTGTGCAATCCGCATAATCCTGCCGGACGAGTGTGGAGCCGTGAGGAGCTGGTGCGCATGGGAGAGATATGCCAGCGCCATGATGTCTTTGTCATAGCCGATGAGATACATTGCGAATTTACTAACGATGTAGCTTATACACCGTTTGCATCAGTCTCAGACACACAGTGCGCAGTCTGTGTGTCTCCATCGAAAGCATTCAATATCGCAGGTCTGCAGATTGCAAATATTATCGTGCAGAACGACAGCATGAGACAAGCCGTCGATCGTGCCATAAATATAAACGAAGTGTGTGATGTCAACCCGTTTGGTGTCATTGTATTGCAGGCGGCATATACATCAGAGGGTGAGGAATGGCTGACTCAGCTTAATGAATATATCTATGGCAATTACCGCTTCGTATGTGAGTATATCGCAGAGCATCTGCCTGCACTGCACCCTGTCAGACTCGAGGGAACATACTTGCTCTGGATAGACGTTAGCGCTACAGGCATGACCGGTACAGAATACACTCAGATGCTTATGGAGAAAGCGAAGGTGTGTGTGAACGACGGTGCAATGTACGGCGCAGAGGCAGGACGTGATTTCATACGTGTAAACCTTGCCACGCAACGTGCACGTCTTCAGGATGCGCTGCAACGCATAGCTGCTGTATGTTTGTGATGCTCATTGTGTTACAGCAAAGCACTTCCGAATGTTATCTTACACATCAGCAAATTAAACTATACCTATATGAAAATAAAATCTCTTCTTCTATTGTTTGCTGTATGCCTCACTTCAGTTGCTGGCGCACAGACCACTCACCCGTCGTTAGACGGCTTTAAGGATGGCATACATCACTGGAATCTTGAACACAAGGAACGTAACTACCAGCGATACGCTCCAGAGCAGTATCGGGAGATTGCCGACAACTTGTTGGCGTATCAGAATGCCGACGGCGGATGGCCGAAGAATATAGATTGGCTCGGCGTGATGAATGCTGACTCCGTGAAGGCGGCACTACGCGAACGCTACCGCCGTAGCACACTCGACAACCGCAATACTTTTCCGCAGATTAAATATCTCAGCGATGCATATCTGCTCTCTGACGAACCACGCTACAGGCAGGCGGCAGAGCGCGGACTGGATTATCTGCTCTCAACGCAGAAGAGCAACGGCGGATGGCGCGGATGGGATGTCGACGCCATCACATTTAATGACGAGGTGACAACAGGTGCGCTTGAGTTGTTCCTTGACATCATGCAGGGCGACAAGAGTTATGTGTGGCTTGATGCCTCGTATCGTAGCAGAATAAGTGAGGCGCTGCAGCGCGGACTTGATATGGTGTTACGCTGTCAGGTGGTGCAGAACGGCGTGAAGACAGCATGGGGGCAGCAGCACGACAATGTGACGTTTATGCCTGTCAAGGCTCGCACCTTCGAATTACCGTCGCTGACAGCACGCGAGAGTTGCGATGTTATTGCATTGCTTATGGCGGTTGACCGTCCTTCAGCCGAAATCATAGAGGCTGTAGATGCCGCTGTGGCATGGCTGAGACACTCACAGATACATGGATTGCGTGTCGAGGAGATACCGCTGCCAGAAGAAAAAATAATCAATCACGAATATCCGTTTGACCGTGTGACAGTAGAAGATCCTCAGGCAAAGCCGATATGGGCGAGATTCTATGAGACGCATGATAACACCCCGTTCATGTGCACAAGAGCTGGACAGAAGGTGTGGCGTCTGGCAGATGTCGACCCGGAGCGTCGCACTGGTTATGACTGGTATGGCTATTGGCCTGAAAAGATTCTGAAGCGTTATGCTAAATGGAAGCGGAAGGTGAGTAGAAAATAATAAAAGCGGAAAGAGAAAAGACAAAAGATGAAAGAGAGATTGCCGAGAGCAGTTTTATCTTTCATCTTTTGTCTTTTCTCTTAACCAGTGTTACTCCTGCTGGCAAAATCATAGGGTTTCTATTATTTGCGGCTTGTCCTGCTAGAGTGTTTCCTTTCGAATTCCGTTACTATCTCTTTCAATTCGTCAGGCAGATACTCCATCGCTTTCTCTCTGATATCTGATGGCACACCATAGTATGCTTCGGCAATGCTGCCAGTTATGCATGCCAGTGTGTCGCTGTCTCCTCCTATGGAAATGGCATTGCGTATGCAGTCCTCGAAACTGACTCCGTCGAGGAATGCCACGACGGCCTGCGGCACTGTGTCCTGGCATGTCCCTCCCCATGTGTAGGTCTCGCGGATGTCATCGCATGTGAAATGAAGGTCATATCCGAAGAGATTTACCAGTTCCGCGCGTATCTCCTTCTTGTCAGCTCCTTGTCTTGCCATCAGAATAGCCAGTGCTGTGGCTTGAGCACCTTTTATTCCTTCTGGATGGTTGTGGGTGCATTCGGCACTCTCACGTGCTTTTGTGAGCACCTCCTCTTTCGTGTCGAATGCCCAGCCTACAGGACCTACACGCATGGCAGAGCCGTTGCCGCAACTGTTATACGGACTGTAGTCCTGATTATTGGCAGTGCGTACAAGCCATAGAAAAAATCTTTCGCCGTAGCTTCCCATAGGGTAGGGGTATTTCTGTCCGTAGCGGCTGTAGTAATGTGCTATCTCTCCGCCATGTAATAGCCAGTCGGCTGTAGCTACAGTGAGGATGCTGTCGTCAGTGTAACTACCCTTCGGGCTGAATAAATCAAATTCCTTTGTCTTGATATTGTTAGGTGTAAACTCATATATGCTCCCTACGATATCTCCAATTATACTTCCAATCATTGTATTTACTTTTTTAAACGATAACGATTAGCCTTTAACCCTTAAACATTAAACGTTAAACATTAACCCTTAAACGTTACCCAATTCTCTGTTAACAAATCGCGTCCATTCCTGGTACGTAGTTCTGCTGTATGTCTTCGGCAATGGCTGTGGCAATCTCCACTTCGCTTAGGCCGATATTGTTGCCGAAGGTGTATATTAACTCAATCTCTTCGTCAGTGATGTTCTTGTCAGACAGAACGATTCTAATCATATATTTCAAGAGATTGTCGCGCATTCCTGGGTTAATCTCAAGAATCTTGCTTACAGACTCGTTGAAGATGCTCACGACATCACCCTCTGCAATAGTCTCGAGGAACTTTCTTGGGAATATCTTTATTCCTGCCAGAGACTGTATGATCTGTTCTATTTCGTCCTTGTTTACGTCGCCATCAGCATTTGCCACAATCAGTCCTGCAGAGGCGATGAATGTTGCCAAGTGCTCATCAAGCTCATTCCCGCCCACTTTCAGCAGTATTGATGTCAGTTCGTCCATTCCTGAGTCTAATGCTTCCTTGCTCTTAGCGTTAGCAAACAGATTCAGAGCCTGTATGCGTATAGGATTTACTGGGTGTGCCGCCCGGCTTATGCCCTTGTCATTAAGAAAATAATCCAGTCGTCTGTTGTTGTCGGCAATAAGAGCATCGATGCTGACATTCATTTTTGTCAGGTCGAGTCCTGATGCCAGCTTGAAGAATGCTGTTACACATACGTCAAGATTCTCGGTGGCAAGATAACCGTATCTGTCTGCTACGAGTTCTGCCAGCTGGTCATGCAGGCGAATCTTGTGCTGCAGCATTACGGGAACGTTTGATTCTGGTGGAAACACAAAGAGTATCAGACGCTTTAGTTTGGTGTCCTTATTGATTAAATGGCCCAACTCGTGCCCTATGACGAAACGCATCTCGTCGGTGGTCATCAAATTGAATAGGGCAGAGTTGATGTTAACGATATGAGGCTCACCTTCGTTTTCAGCTGCTACAGAGAAGGCATTTACTGACGAGTCGCCAGTGATATAGAAATCAACTTTTTCCTCGAATTTCAGTTTCTTTTTGACTTCATGACAGAGGTTGTAGAAGTCGCACAACAGCTCTTTCTCCACCTTCAGGCTGTGTCCCTCCATATTGCTGCGCCAGTATGCGTCTGCGCCAGAAACCTTTGTTTTGCGCAAGACCTCCTCTACGACGCTTCCTTGAAGAGCATTGTAAATCTGTTTGCCTATCTGCTTCTCTAATTCTATTGCTGCAGAGTATCGTTCCGTCTCTTCATTCTTGTCGTTGTTTCTGCAAAACCAATTTGTCAGGCTGTTGTTTTTCATTTTCATAGTAGTTTGATAAGTTGTTTTAGCGTTTATGTTAATGAATGATTCTATAATTTTTCTTGCGGCGAAAGTATTGTGTGGTGTTCTAAAAGAATGCGTCTAATACCTTCATAAACACATCATTCGGCGCGATCCTGTTAAACAGGTTCATACATGTTTGTAGTTTTATAACATCAATGTCGCTGCCCATGATTTGTTCAATGCTGGCCTTACCCTCATGAGCGAGAAGCGCTTCGCACATTTCTCTTAATCGTGCGCCTAATATCGGATGCTGCCAATATGCTAATGCTTCTTCCTGTCCGTCTAATCCGTAGAACTTAGAGTTGTAGCTATGTCCCAATCCTTTCTGCTGCGGGAATATAAACCAAATCCAATGTCCGCTTTTCTTTCCTTTGCGTATCTCGTTGAGAGCTCTCGCATAGGTGTCTTCCTGTGCACGGACAAATCTTTCTAAGTCATACGCTGCCTGTTTTGATTGCGGGAAACCAAGAATCTTCCAGAAAGATGAAGGGAGACATACGTTGTCAAGATCTATGCACTCCTTAAATAGCGGAGCGACTTCTTCCGTGCGATAGCCGGCTATGCCGCAGCCTATTTGTGTTACGAGGAAGCACATTTTCGGATTAGCCTTGGCATACTCGCAGAATTTTCTGATGTCTTCCGCCATGTCAGCTATTCCGCTCATCGAGTTGATAGCATAACTTTTGCCCTGCATGCCGTGGCCTTGCCCCATGATAGCTCCGAATTTCTCTGCCGCCACTTTTGCCGCTCCGCCGTAGTGGAGACCTTGACTGTTTGAGCCAAAGACAAACACTTCGTTGGCAGCTAATCTGGTTATTTGTTCTGGAGTAATTCTGCTTTTGGCGTTGTTTGGCGAAGACTCCTGCTCTTTTGCCATCTCAGCTTCTACAACCGGAATCTGCTTTCTCCATTCGGTCAGAAATTCTTTCATGTCATATTTCAGATTTTTTAGTTCCTCTTTTCTGAAAATCTTGCTCTTCAATATATATTCCTCAATCTTTTTCTTTACCGTAGCTTCAGTCTTGTGCTTAGCCATAGCCTTCGGATCCATAGGAAAAGAAAACGCCTTTCCCACTTTCTTTCCGTTGATAGTCTCAAACTTGATAACGTTTATTTTTACTTTCATGATATTTTCCTGTTTATGCATGGTTCCTTATATTCAGTATTGAGTTTTCTTATGTAGATGCTTTCTCTATGAGTTTGCCAAGAGGTGATTATGCCAACTGCTGCATTCTGTGCTGTGAATAATCTTCTTAGAATTCCAGACGGAAACCCTTCTGCTTGAGCTCTGCGTATTTCTCGGCATTGAAGCGATATTTGCTTGGTGTGCGGCGCGAAGCATTCTTCGGACGCGGTTCAGCCTCTGTGAGTATGCCGAGCTTAAGCATTTTATTATAGAAGTTGCGGCGGTCGAACTTAACCTCCAGAATTGCCTCGTAGAGATTCTGCAGTTCGGTCATTGTGAACACCTCTGGCAGCAGTTCGAATCCTATAGGCTCAAAGCAGATGCGCTCTTTCAGACGGTTCATCGCCATGCGTAATATCCTGTCATGGTCGAATGCCAGACATGGTATCTTATCCTGAGCGAACCACTGTGCAACCGCGGCATCGTCGCCGCCCTTCACCTCCGACAGTCTTACCAGTGCGTAGTGCGCTACGGTTATCACACGTTCGCGAGGGTCACGATTAACATCAGAGAATGTATAGAACTGCTCTACCGAGGCGTTCTTTAGTCCAGTCTCTTCCTCTAACTCTCGCTTTGCGCATTCTTCAGCCGTCTCGTCTATCTTCATGAAACCGCCCGGAAATGCCCATTTCCCCTTGAATGGTTCAATGCCACGCTGAATCAACAATATCTTAATGCTCACCCCGTCAAAGCCGAAGATTACACAGTCAGCTGTCACTGCAGGGTGAGGATATTGGTAGCAAAATTTCTTTTCAATCATATCTTGTTGCGTTAATTTGACGCAAAGTTAAGAATAATATCTTTATCTGCCAAGTGTTTTGCGTTATTTTTACGCATAAAGCCTCGAAATTCTTTGTTTTTGTGCAGATAACACATAATACACATTATTATATAAAATATTATGCGTGAATTTTACGCATAAAGCCTTGCTGTCCAATATTCCGATTTTTAGGATATAGGCATAAAATAATGCTCTTCTTGTTTGCTTCGTCATTGATACAAACAAGAAGAGCAC
>JAFPAS010000243.1 GCA_017424205.1 Prevotella sp.
ATGCTCTTCTTGTTTGCTTTGTTATTGATACAAACAAGAAGAGCACAGCTCTGACAGCCGTATTATGTTGCTGCCGTATAATGTGGGATTTGCCTATTATAAGCCGTTTTTCCCCTTCATCACAATATTCTGATATTCATCTTCGAAGTTCGGAGTGAGAATGCCGCGGCCTATGGCATCGAGCAGTTCCTGGCGCGACCAGAATCGTCCCGAGGCAAGTTCTTCGGTGCTGGGTGTTATTGGCTGGTCGTATACGGTAGAGTAGGCGAAGACCTGCTCGCGTTCACGCGGACCTTCGAAGATGTATGTGCCGAGAAAATGCGGTGTAAATCCGTTTATGCCCAGTTCTTCCTGTGCTTCGCGTCGCAGAGCGGTCATGATGCTATCGCCCAGTTCAGCCTTAACTGTTCCGTCAGCATTCAGACATTCGTCGTAGTTTATATGTCCTCCGACAGCCGTGTCCCATTTGCCTGGCTGTATGTCTTTCCATAGCGGGCGCTGCTGTAAATATAATTCACCCTTAGCATTGAATACATGCAGATGCACAACAGGATGTATCACCCGTGAACCACCGTGTGCTTCGCCGCGCGTAACCTTGCCCAGTATGCGTCCTTCGGCGTCAGTTATCGGGAATAGTTCTTGCGAGTTGTCGGTCATAGCTCTATAACTTTAGTGAAGCAGTCAGGGAACAGAGAGTCAAGATTTTTCACCTCGTTGCGGAATATTCCGAACATCGTAGAACCGCTTCCTGACATCAGCGCAAATTCAGCTCCGGCATCATACAGAGCCTCTTTTATCTCTGCCAATACAGGGAACATCTTGAATACAGGCTCTTCGAAGTCGTTGACGAGGCGTCCACGCCATTCGCTTATAGGCCGTTGTACAATATCGCGGCAGCACTCAGCCGGCTTTCGTGGTGTGATGGCGGCGTAAGCCTTGCCAGTCGGCACTGCCACGTCAGGTTTTACGAGTGCGAGATAGTATCCCTCCAGGTGCTTCGTGCGATTATCTATAGGATGCAGCTTGTCGCCTATGCCCGTTGCATAAGCCGCCTCGGATGTTATGAAGAAAGCACAGTCGGCTCCCAGACGTGCTGCATAGCGTTCCATTTCGGCTATACCCATGTTGAGGCGGAAGCGTTCGTCGAGCAGTCTGATCATAGCGGCGGCATCGCTTGATCCCCCGCCTAATCCTGCCTGTGATGGTATATACTTTATAAGATGAGCATGCACACGTGGTATGTCGTAGTCAGCCGCAATAAGGTTATATGCCCTTACGACCAGATTGTCTTGCTCCGGACACAGGTTCTCCACCTTCAGCACTCCCTTGTCGCAGACCTTTGTCAGCAGGTCGCACGCCACGTCAGACGGAAACTGTTTGTCCATCAGTTTCACGTCGAGCGCATCACACAGTTGTACAGGATAGAACACCGTCTCTATGTCGTGATATCCGTCTGTCCTTCGGTTCACTACATTCAGTCCGAGATTTATTTTACAGCATGGAAAAGTTATCATAGTAAAGATGTGAGTTATAATTTTCAACAAAGATACATAAAATAATTTGAAGTTACAAATAATTTGCTTATCTTTGCAATCGTTTCAATAAAAAAACTTTCAATGCCAACCAATAATACTACAGGACGACGCGCATCAGCGCCGGCACCAATAGACAATATGTACGGACACCTGCCTCCGCAGGCTATAGAGATAGAACAGGTAGTGCTCGGTGCGCTACTCATTGACACAGAGGCGTTTGGCCTTGTCAGCGAGATGCTCTCCGCAGAGACATTCTACGACCCTCGACACAAGAATATATTCGAGGCCATCAGGACGCTCAATATGAATGAGCGCCCTGCCGACATCCTCACCGTTACGGAAGAGCTGCGCAAGATGGGCAAGCTTGACCAGGTTGGAGGCATGACCTATGTCATGGACCTGTCCTACATGGTGTCATCTTCAGCCAACGTAGAATACCACAGCCGCATATTGGCGCAGAAATACATGGCGCGCCAGCTCATCACGTATGCCAGCAATCTCGAGACAAAAGCATTTGACGAGACATCTGACATCGACGAACTCATGCAGAAGGCAGAGGGCGAGCTCTTTGAGCTCTCGCGTAAGAACATGAAGAAGGACTATACGCAGATTGACCCAGTGGTGAAGCAGGCGTATGAGATACTCCAGAAGGCTGCCGCTAACACTGGCGGCCTGACAGGTATACCTTCTGGTCTTGACGATCTTGACGCAGTTACATCGGGCTGGCAGGCTTCCGACCTTGTCATCATAGCCGGACGTCCTGCCATGGGTAAGACATCGTATGCCCTCTCTGTAGCAAAGAATATTGCCGTAGACTTCCGCATACCGATAGCATTCTTCTCTCTTGAGATGAGCAACGTGCAGCTCGTCAACCGTCTTATATCAAACGTGTGTGAGATTCCGGGCAATAAGATTCTTAGCGGTCAGCTCACACACGAGGAGTGGGCGCGTCTCGACCAGAACTTGCGCCAGCTTGAGGGTGCTCCGCTTTTTGTCGACGACACTCCGTCGCTGTCAGTCTTCGAACTCCGAACAAAGGCACGCCGCCTCGTGAAAGAGAAAGGTGTGAAGATTATCATGATTGACTACCTGCAGCTTATGAACGCCACAGGCATGCGCTTCAATTCGCGACAGGAAGAGGTGTCAACCATCTCACGCTCGCTTAAGGGACTTGCCAAGGAGCTTAATATTCCTATTCTTGCACTCTCGCAGCTCAATCGTTCTGTCGAGAGCCGTGGCGACGGCGACACGAAGGGCCTCGACTCGAAACGTCCGCAGTTGTCTGACCTCCGCGAATCGGGTGCCATAGAGCAGGATGCCGATATGGTACAGTTCGTTCATCGTCCTGAGTACTACCATATCTACGAGGATAATGGTGTAGACCTGCGTGGCATGGCGCAAATCATCATAGCCAAGCACCGTAAGGGTGCGACGAAGGATGTGCTGCTGTCGTTCCGCGGAGAGTTTACCCGCTTTGCCAATAAGAATGAGCGTCAGTTCGTTCCGCATGCCGATGGCGACATGGGCGGAATGATACAAGGCTCTAATCTTGGCGACCTTGACGACGACCCACTGCGTGGCGAAGTTCCGCCTGCAGCAGGATATGATGACCTGCCATACTAATCCGCAGAATGCCTGTGGTGTGCATTGGATTAGCAGTTACTCAACATAAACACAATTATATACAAGCAAAATCTGAGTGCAATGGTTTTTACTGTTATTGTATTTGCAGTTGTCGCTTTGATTGTATCTTTCGTATTGACGGTTACTGTCATGCGAAGGATAAGCAGAGAATTCACTCTTCATCGAAGGAATCATAAATTAGCGACGTTGCTGAAGGAAGAGCGTGACAAGGATGCGTCAGCAGCCACGCCCTCATTGCCCGACATCAGGAAGACTGACATATATCGGCGCCTGCACTCTGTCATATATGATGAACACGGCGGTGAGCGTTTTGGAGAAAAAGAATGGCTTGAATTGATATCGAAAACTGATGAGGTATATAGCGGTTTTTCTCAGCGCTTGCAATCTGTACATCCTTTAAGCGAATTTGAAATGAAGGTATGCGTATTGCTAAAACTGGGTGTCTCTCCTAAGCATATCAGCCAATTGACCTATCATGACATCTCATCTGTAAGTTCAGCACGTAGCCGTTTGTATCAAAAATTCTTTGGAGAGAAGGGCAGTGCAAAGGAGTGGGATGCTTATATTAGTAAATTTTAGCTGGTTGTGTGCGAATTTTAG
>JAFPAS010000244.1 GCA_017424205.1 Prevotella sp.
GCCGCACAAGGTTAATCCTATAGACTTTGAGAACTCGGAGGGAAATTTAGGTATTGCAAATGCTATATTGCAGTTCTTGGCTGCGAAATTGCCAGTGAGCCGTCTGCAGCGCGACCTTACGGACTCTACAGTGCTTAGAAATATAGGTACACCTCTCGGACATGGCGTGATAGCTATTCAGAGCACACTCAAGGGATTGCGTAAACTGATACTTAATGAGGAGGCTCTGCAACGAGATCTTGATGAGACATGGGCTGTAGTTGCGGAGGCAATCCAGACAATTCTTCGCCGTGAGGCATATCCGCATCCTTACGAGGCATTGAAGGCCTTGACACGTACTAACACTAAGATGACAGAACAAACAATACATGAGTTTGTGCAGACTCTGGATGTTAGTGATAAGGTGAAGGCAGAACTTATGGCCATAACACCATCGAACTATACTGGTGTGTAGAATAGTAGCTAGGTCTATTTATTAGATATAACAGAAAATACAATAATAGGCTCGAGAGAGTCGTAAAATAATAAAAATATTAATAGAAACAATGGAACAAGAATTTGACAACATCCGACAGGAAAACAACGGAGCAGAAAATGTGAGCCGTGATGGCTATAACAGACCTGCATTCAGTAGAGAGTATAGCAGTGAGGGACGTCCGCAGCGTCAGCGCATTAGAACACAGCGCCCAGCTTATGGAACAGATCGTCCTCGTTTCAATTCAGGACGTGAAGAAGGTGGCTTCCGTCCAGAAGGATTTGGAACATCGCTCAGACAGGATAACGCTGAGCGTGGAGATTACAGACAATCATATGGCCAGCGTCCACGTTACAATGCTGGTGGATATGGTCAGCGTCCACAGGGCGGCTATCGTCCAAGATACAATAATGACGCTGAAGGCTATAATAACCGTCAGCAGGGATTCCGTCCGCGTCATAATGCAGAGGGCGAGAATGCATCTCAGCAGGAAGGCTTTAACCGCAGTGGCTACGGCCAGCAGAGTGGCTATAACCGTGGCGGCTATAACCGTGGCGGCTATAATCAGCAGGGTGGTTTTAATCGCGGTGGCTATGGACAGCAGGGCGGCTATAACCGTGGTGGCTATGGACAGCAGCGTGGCGCATATGGCCAGCAGGGCGGCTATCAGCGCCGTCAGCATACACCGGGCTACGATCCTAATGCGAAGTATAGTCACAAGAAGCGAATTGAATATAGCGAGGCAAATATAGATCCTAATGCACCAATCCGTCTTAACAAGTATCTTGCTAATGCAGGAGTTTGTAGCCGTCGTGAGGCTGACGACTTTATACAGGCAGGTCTTGTAACAGTTAATGGAGAGGTTGTAACAGAACTCGGAACAAAGGTAATGCGTTCTGATAAGGTGGTATTCCACGATCAGACCGTTTCTATCGAGAAAAAAGTATATGTCCTTCTCAACAAACCGAAGGATTATGTTACTACAAGCGATGATCCGCAGCAGCGCAAGATTGTGATGGACCTCGTAAAGGATGCATGTCCTGAGCGTATCTATCCAGTAGGTCGTCTTGACCGCAATACTACAGGTGTTCTGCTCCTCACAAATGATGGCGAGCTTGCATCAAAACTGACACATCCGCGATTCCTCAAGAAAAAGGTATATCATGTTTATCTTGACAAGAATGTGACAGCACACGACATGCGCCAGATAGCAGAAGGCATAGAACTGGAAGACGGCACGATACGTGCTGATGCAATCGAGTATGCATCACCTACAGATAAGAAGCAGGTTGGTATCGAGATTCACTCTGGCAAGAACCGCATCGTGCGCCGTATATTCGAATCGCTCGGATATAAGGTGACAAAACTTGATCGCGTGCAGTTCGCAGGGCTGACAAAGAAAAGCCTGCGTCGTGGCGACTGGAGATTCCTCACAGAGAAAGAGGTGGATATGCTCCGAATGGGTGCTTTCGAATAATAGATACAATATACAATAGCTCAATATGAAAAGAACAAAGATAGTTGACGTGCTGCGCTGTACCGACTTCGGCAGCCAGGTATGCGTTAAAGGATGGGTGCGTACGCACCGCTCAAGCAAGGCGGTTGACTTCATCGCTCTTAACGATGGTTCAACAATCAAGAATGTACAACTTGTCTGTGATGCTGACAAGTTTGATACAGAACTGCTTAAGCAAATAACAACCGGAGCTTGCCTGTGTGCAACGGGAACCCTGGTTGAAAGTCAGGGAAAAGGTCAGACAAGTGAAATCTTGTGTGAGAATATCGAGATTTACGGACTCTGTGGTAGCGATTATCCTATGCAGAAGAAGGGACAGACATTTGAGTATATGCGACAGTATGCTCATCTGCGTCTCCGTACCAACACATTTGGCGCTGTGATGCGTATACGCCATAATATGGCAATGGCTATCCATACTTTCTTCCATCAGAAAGGCTACTTCTATTTCCATACTCCTATCATTACTGCGTCTGACTGTGAGGGTGCAGGACAGATGTTCCAGGTTACAACGAAGAATCTTTACGATTTGAAGAAGGATGAAAACGGAAATATCATCTATAGCGATGATTTCTTCGGAAAACAGACTTCGCTTACTGTTTCTGGACAGCTTGAAGGTGAACTTGGTGCGACAGCCCTCGGAGGTATTTATACTTTCGGACCAACTTTCCGCGCAGAAAACTCAAATACTCCAAGACACCTTGCAGAATTCTGGATGATTGAACCAGAAGTGGCATTCATGGATCTCGAAGAACTTATGGATCTTGAAGAGGAGTTTATCAAGTTCTGTGTGCAGTGGGCTCTTGATAACTGCCAGGAAGACCTCGCGTTCCTTAACCAGATGATAGACAAAGGCTTGATAGAACGTCTTCAGAGCGTGGTCAATGCAGAATTTATCCGTTTGCCATACACTAAGGGTATAGAGATACTTCAGGAAGCAATAAAGAATGGTAGAAAGTTTGAGTTCCCTTGTAATTGGGGTGATGACTTGGCTTCTGAGCACGAGAGATATCTTGTGGAAGAGTATTTTAAGAAGCCTGTCATTATGACAAATTATCCAAAGGAGATCAAAGCGTTCTATATGAAGATTGACGCTGAGAAGCCTGTATGTATGGGTAAGGAGATGGAAGAGACTGTTCAAGGTACAGACGTGCTGTTCCCTCAGATTGGCGAGATTATCGGCGGATCTGTGCGTGAGGAGAGCTATGATAAGCTGATGGGTGAGATAGAACGTCGTAATATTCCAATGAAGGATATGGAGTGGTATCTTGACACGCGCAAGTATGGTTCTTGTCCGCATGCAGGATTCGGACTTGGATTTGAACGTCTCTTGCTCTTTGTGACAGGTATGCAGAATATACGTGACGTTATACCTTTCCCACGTACTCCAAATAACGCAGAATTCTAATACATAACGCGGTACAGGCTCAGGTTTGCCTGAGTCTGTGCTGTGTAAACATAATATTATTTTAGCTTGCTTATATTCAACCTGAAGTAATATTAGTTAATTATGTACTGCTGTGTGTTGCATGATTGCGATTTGCGCGCCTGCTTGCTATATCTGGCTCTCGTTATGGCGTATAGATTAGCTTAGTAACTCACGGTTGGCCTGCGTTTATACATTATTATATATAATGATGAAACACTATCGTATCTTTGTTGTTAAGCAAGATGAATGACGATATGTGTTAAAAATAATTAACTACCATATAATCTTTATTATTATTAGGTAGGAATTTAGTAATTTTGCAGTCGAAATGTGCAATACAGATAACCTTCGTATAGATATAAAAGCCCTCCCAGAGGGAGATACTGCTGTGGCCCAACGTCTCGGCGGTGATTTTTTTTCGAATATTGAAGGGTCGGAAATAACTCAGGGTGACGTGCACGTAGATGTGTCTATACGCAAGACCCCCTACTTCTCTGAGATTCGTTTCCGGGCTGTAGGAAGCGTCTCTGTGATATGTGATAGATGTCTCGATGCCTTTGATCAGAAGGTTGATACCGAGCATATGATTACTGTTAAATTCGGCGATGAATACACAGAAGATGACGAATACATTACCATAACAAATGAAGACTCTGTTGTCGACATAGCATGGTGTGTGTATGAGTCAATTGTTCTCGCTCTGCCCGTCAAGCATGTGCATGCACCTGGAAAATGCAACCCTGCGATGATAAACATGCTCAAAGAGCATAGCGTCACCCGAAGTGACGATACGGCAGATAGCGAAGAAATCGATCCGAGATGGAGCGCATTGGCACAACTTAAGGAAAAAATAAAAAACTAACAAATTAAAACACTAAAAATAAAATGGCACATCCTAAAAGAAGACAGTCTAAGACTCGTACACTCAAGCGTCGTACACACGACAAGGCAGTAGCTCCTACACTCGCAGTATGCCCTAACTGCGGTGCATACTATGTTTATCACACAGTTTGCCCAACATGTGGCATGTACCGTGGTAAGATCGCTATTGTTAAGGAACTCGCTGATTAATAAAACTATTTTTTAGGAAAACAAGAATACAGGTAGCCTTGATGTTATCATGGGGTGTCCTGCATTCTTGTTTTTTTGAACGTTTTAATTTACTTCAATGGAAAAAATCAATGCTGTAATCACAGGAGTCGGAGGATATGTTCCTGAGTATATCCTGACGAACGAGGAGTTGGCACGAGTGGTTGACACTAGCGATGAATGGATTACAACACGCGTCGGCATAAAGGAAAGACGTATCTTAAAGGAAGAAGGGCTTGGTTCAAGTTATCTTGGACGTAAGGCGGTGAAGCAGCTGATTCAGAAAACAGGTGTAGACCCTCAGACAATTGACTGCGTCATCTGTTCTACAACGACAGGAGACTATAGATTCCCTTCTAATGCTTCAATTATAATTGGTAAGCTCGGACTTGAAAATGCACATGGTTTTGATGCTTCATGTGCGTGCTGCGGATTCCTTTATGCTGTTGATATGGCTGCTGCATTTATTGAGTGTGGCAGATACAAGAAGGTTGTTGTTGTTTCTGCTGAGAAGATGTCGTCTATTACAGACTATAAGGACAGACAGACATGCGTTCTGTTCGGTGATGGCGCAGCAGCAGTGCTGATGGAAGCAACAACAGAAGAAGGAATCGGATTCCAGCGTTCTTATTTGAGAACAAACGGTATTGGTTTGCCATATCTACATATGAAGGCTGGCGGTTCAGTATGTCCAGCTTCACGCTATACGGTTGATCATCGTATGCACTATCTCTATCAGGAAGGTAGAACAGTATTCCGCTATGCGGTGACAAATATGAGCGATGATGTAGAGGAGATTCTCAAGTCAAGTAATCTTTGTAAGGATGATGTTGACTGGGTTATTCCGCATGAAGCAAATTTGCGTATTATAGAAGCTGTAACAAAGCGTCTTGACATCCCAATGGATAAAGTGATGGTTAATATCGAGCATTACGGAAATACAAGTTCGGCTTCTATTCCGCTCGCTCTTTGGGATTACGAGAAAAAGCTGAAGAAAGGTGACAATGTTGTGCTCACAGCCTTCGGAGCTGGATTCGTACACGGTGCGCTTTATCTGAAGTGGGGATATAACGGCAATGAAGTGTAGCCGTATATCTAAGGCAGCGTAAGACATTCACACCCCTATAAATATGAATAAACGAATTATGACAAATCATAAAGCAGGATTCGTAAATATCGTTGGAAACCCCAACGTTGGGAAGAGTACGCTCATGAACCAGTTGGTTGGTGAGCGTATTTCTATTGCTACATTTAAGGCTCAGACGACCCGACACCGTATTATGGGCATTGTCAACACCCCGGATATGCAGATTGTGTTTTCTGATACTCCAGGAGTTCTTAAGCCAAATTATAAGTTGCAGGAGTCAATGCTTGCATTTTCAGAGTCTGCGCTAACTGATGCAGATATACTGCTTTATGTGACAGATGTAATAGAGAATCCAGAGAAGAATAAGGATTTTTTAGAGAAGGTTGCAAAGCAGACGATACCAGTTTTGTTGCTGATAAATAAAATAGACGAGCTTGGTAAGGATAAGGAAGGCAATAAGTGTGATGCCACAAAGCAGCTTGGTGATATTGTTGAAACATGGCACAAGCTGCTGCCCAATGCTGAAATACTTCCTATCTCAGCAAAGAACAAGTTTGGTGTTGATATGTTGCTTTCGCGAATACATTCGCTTTTGCCAGACTCGCCTCCATTCTTCGATAAAGACCAGCTGACAGACAAGCCTGCACGATTCTTTGTTTCAGAGATAATACGTGAGAAGATTCTGCTTTATTACGATAAAGAGATACCATATGCTGTAGAGGTTAGATGTGAGTCTTTTAAGGAGACAGACAAGCAGATAAACATTCAAGCTGTAATATATGTTGAGCGTGAATCTCAGAAAGGCATCATCATCGGACATCAGGGTGTAGCGATTAAGAAGATAAACATTGAAGCAAGAAAACAACTTGAGAAGTTTTTTGATAAGCATATCTATCTTGAGACATTTGTGAAAGTTGATAAAGATTGGCGCTCAAACGAGCATGAGCTTGACTCGTTCGGATATAATCTTGTGTAACCTACTGCGCGTTTAGAGTCGTGGCTTCATAATAGTAGATGGACGTAGTTGCTTTCAGAACTAGTCTAAAGGTGTGTTCTAAAAATCCCCCAGACAATTAGTAATGGTGAGTTATTTAATCATTATGTTATAAAGCTGGAATTTTATAGAACCCGTCTAAGAAATAAATAAAGTAAAAACAACCGTAAGGATATTATATATGGGAAATTTGGTAGCAATAGTGGGACGCCCAAATGTGGGTAAGTCAACCCTTTTCAACCGTCTGACCAATACACGTCATGCCATTGTAAGTGACGTGGCGGGCACAACACGCGATCGCCAGTATGGTAAATGCGAGTGGTGTGGTCATGAGTTTTCTGTAGTTGATACAGGAGGATGGGTAGTTAATTCTGATGATATATTTGAAGACGCAATCCGTCGTCAGGTGATAGTGGCGACAGAGGAGGCCGATCTCGTGCTTTTCCTTGTTGACATCAAGAATGGTGTGACAGACTGGGATGAGGATGTTGCACAGATTCTGCGTCGTATAAAACTGCCTGTAATACTTGTAGCGAACAAGGCAGATAATAACGAAGATAATTATTATGCCGCTGATTTCTATGCATTAGGACTTGGCGAGCCTCACACAATATCTGCAGCAACAGGTTCAGGAACGGGTGACCTGCTGGATCTTGTTGTAGAAACACTTCCAAATACAGATAAGGAAGATTTAGACGAACTTCCTCGTTTTGCTGTTGTAGGACGTCCTAATGCAGGCAAATCATCCCTTATCAATGCTTTTATTGGTGAGGATAGAAATATTGTGACAGAAATAGCAGGCACTACACGTGACTCAATATACACAAAGTATGACAAGTTTGGTTTTAATTTCTATCTTGTAGATACTGCGGGTATACGTCGTAAGAATAAGGTGACAGAAGACCTTGAGTTCTACTCTGTGATGCGTTCAATACGTGCTATAGAAAACTCAGATGTCTGTATCCTGATGATTGATGCTACAAGAGGCATCGAAGCGCAGGATATGAATATATTCCAGCTTATACAGCGTAACAACAAATCACTTGTTGTTGTTGTGAATAAATGGGATTTGGTTGAAGATAAGTCACAGATTTCAATTAAGACATTTGAGAATGCTATACGCGAAAGAATGGCTCCGTTTGTTGACTTCCCTATAATCTTTGCGTCTGCATTGACCAAGCAGCGCATTTTCAAGATTCTTGAAACTGCACAGTGGGTATACAATAACCGCAAGGCACGTGTCGGAACAACAAAGCTGAACGAGGTGATGCTGCCGCTGATTGAGGCTTTCCCTCCACCATCAATAAAAGGTAAATATATAAAGATAAAATATTGTGCACAGCTTCCGGATACACAGATACCATCATTTGTGTTCTATGCCAACTTGCCGCAGTATATCAGAGAACCATATAAGCGTTTCCTTGAGAACAAGATACGTGAGCATTGGGAGATGACAGGTTCACCGATAAATATCTTTATCCGTCAGAAATAATCCTATAGAGAATTGCAGATTTTAATCTGTTGTTACATGATTTATTTTGGTGCGTTTGTGGAACTGTTATCGTTCTATGACGCAGTAGGAAATACACTCAGACTACATGCGTAAAATTCTAGTATTTATCCTTGCAGTCACATTTGTAGCATGTGCGGAAAGCCTTGAGGATATAGAGAAACGTGCAGGACAGACAGCAGTCGAATACTATAAGCTGCTGCAACAGGAGCGATATGCAGAATTCGTAGGAGGCATGTATGGCGCAGATTCTATTCCTCAGGATTATCGTCAGCAGATGGAAGATAATGCAGCAATGTTCCTCAGTGAGCAAAAGAAATCACATAAGGGAATTTCTGATATTACTTTGTCGCGTTGCAAGGCTGACACCGCCCATCATACAGCAGAAGCATTCCTGACGATACAGTATGCAGATTCTGTGGAAGAAGTAGTATGCGTGCCGCTTGTTATGCACAATAACACTTGGTATATGAAATAGCAGTAAGGCAGAGCAGCCCTGGTGTCAGTAATCAGACATTGCTCTACCATGCATAATGTCTTATCAAGACAAACAAAATAAATGAACAATATATCTGAACAAGAAAAAGATACTCTCGTACTACGTGCAGAAGGCCTTGTTAAACGTTACGGCAAACGTACTGTAGTAAATGACGTCGCATTCGATGTCAAGCAGGGAGAGATTGTCGGACTACTTGGTCCAAATGGAGCAGGCAAGACCACGTCGTTCTATATGACAACAGGTCTTATCGTTCCTAATGAAGGCCATATATATCTTGGCGACCAGGAGATAACCAAGCTTCCTGTTTATGAACGAGCACGTCGCGGTATAGGATATCTACCTCAGGAAGCCAGTGTCTTCCGTAAGATGTCTGTAGAAGACAATATACTTTCTGTACTCGAGATGACAGGAAAGCCACGTGAATACCAGATGGAGAAACTTGAGCAGCTCATACGTGAGTTCTCTCTTCAGAAGGTACGTAAGAATCTTGGCGACCGCCTGTCAGGTGGTGAACGCCGTCGTTGTGAGATTGCAAGATGTCTTGCCATTGAACCGAAGTTTATTTTGCTTGATGAGCCATTCGCCGGTGTCGACCCGATTGCCGTCAATGAGATACAGGAAGTAGTGGGGCATTTGAAGTATCGCAACATCGGAATTCTTATTACTGACCACAATGTTCAGGAGACACTTGCCATTACAGACCGTGACTATCTGCTTTTCGAAGGTCGTATACTCTTCCAGGGTACTCCGGAAGAACTTGCTGCAGATCCTGTAGTGCGTAAGAGCTATCTGACAGACAAGTTCGTCCTGCGCCGCAATCAGTTCCAGATACCAGAGGAACAGCAGCAAGCCGAGGAAGTTGCAGAATAAGCTGGCTGCAGGATATAGAATAAGATATTCTATAGAGAAATACAATATGATTCGTCCGCAGTGCCGAAAAGGCATTGCGGATTTTTTTTTGTATAAGTCAGCCTTTAGGCAACAGGGCAACGATGATGACAGAGGCAAGAAAACAGAAGAGAATATTTAAACCGTTAACCCTTAATCTTGTTTTTTTTAGGATAATCTGCACATCTGCACAAGAGGCGCAACAGCCTGTAATATAATAAGTTTGTTCCAGTGCAGATGTTATGCAGATGTGTGCAGACTTTTTTTTTTAGAACATTGTGACATCTGCATGCCATTATGTTAAAAAGACGAACAGTAATGTTTTTCATAGGATATACGCAGTCTGGAAAATCAGATGTCGTATTGTGTCTTATTAGTTTTAACCTGGTATGGATGCCAGTCTTTGTGAGAAGAAGGATGATAATAACATAATAAAAGGGGTTGTGTCAGTTACTTTTGACACAACCCCTTTATATGTTTATATGGAAATGTTATTTCTTATGCCTCCATAAGCTTGTTAAACTCGTCGATAGTGATGTTCTTCTCTTCGAGTTTTACTGCAGCCTTGATAGCAGCACCGAGCTTTACATCAACAGCGCGCTCAACGAGGTTGTCAACATTCTCACGCTTCTTCAGAGTCTCCTCAACGTAGTTGTCAAGATATTCCTCAGGAACGTTAGTCATGCCGTACTGTGCGAACTGCATCTTAGCCATTTCCTTAGCAGCAGCCTTAACGTCTTCTTCCTCAACCTTCACCTCGTAAGCAACAGCGAGTTTGTTCTTAAGGAGAGTCCAAGTCAGTTCCTTGATGCTTGCCTCATAGTGCTCGTTAACGTATGCCTCACCCTTGTCCTGGTTGTTAGCAAGCATGATTTTCTTCATGATGTCGTCAGCATACTTCACTTCGCCAGCCTTCTCCTCAGCGAGCTTGCGAACGTCAGCGAGGAAACGGAAGTCAGAGTTCTGTGCGAGCTGTCCCTGCAGATCCTCTGCTATGCGTGCGCGGAAAGCAGCCTCGTCCTTAATCTCAGCGCCTGGGTAAACCTGCTCGAAGAGTTCCTCGTTAATAGCGTGTGGCTCGTAGCGGCTGATTTCTGTCACCTGATAGCTGAAGTCGCCTGTGTACATGAACACCTGCTCCTTGTCAACCTTCAGGAATGAAGCGAGTTCTGCATCGCTTGCATATGCGTTGCGAGGGTTGAATGTGATGATGTCACCAAGCTTGATGTCAGCGAACTTCTTCTGCTCGTCTTCGTTCTTGATGTACTTAGGCATAACGATAGCCTCAGAGAGAGCTATGCCACCTTCGAGAGTGTTGCCCTCAGCGTCGAGCTGACGGAGGTCGCCCTTAAGCATGTCGTTGTCCTGATACTCTTCAACCTTAGCATATGAGCCTGAACGGCCTGCATACATCTGTACCTGATTGTCGATAAGCTTGTCATCAACAGAGATGTTATAGTATGGCAGTGTGTCTTCAGCACCGATAGCAACGTTGAGTTCTGGTTCGAGTGCTATATCGAATGCGAAAGTGTATGGAGCAGCCTTCTCGAGGTCGATAGGCTCCTGGTCAACAGCTGGCATTGGCTCGCCAAGCATAGCGATCTTCTCTTCACGGATATATCCGAACATCTTTTCTCCAACAAGCTTGTTGAGAGTGTCAACGAGAACCGATGGACCAATCTGACGCTTAATCATAGCCATAGGAGCCATGCCTGGACGGAAACCTGGTACATTAGCCTTTTTGCGATAGTCCTTCAGAGCTTTCTCGTAATCCTTCTGGTAATCAGCTTCTTCTACAACAATAGTCAGTTTTCCGCTGACCTTTGCTGAATTGTCAAATGAAATATTCATTGCTTCTTGTTTTTTATGTTTTATATTTTATATATTATTTCATAACGAGATGGCGCGTACCACATGATACACGCACACAATTAGGATGCAAAGTTACTAAAAAACAGTCGAATAATCGCTTTGCGCCTCCAATCTTAAACCTTATTTAACTATATTATTTATAATTCTGTATCAAGAAGTCGTAAATAATTTGTAATTTTGCACTTTGTAAGTATATCAATTGTCTTGGAGTGAACGATGCTGCGAACGCTAACGTTAACTCAAATAGAGACATAACACACAAGCAAAGATGATAATATTCAACAAGCTGGCGGAATTTGGCCGCTACTGCATATTGATGGGCCGCACCTTCTCACGTCCGGAACGTTTCCGGATGTACTGGAAGCAGTATGTCAAGGAAATGTCGTCATTAGGTGTTGATTCAATACCAATCGTATTGCTGATATCGTTCTTTATCGGAGCGGTTATATGCATACAGATGAAGCTTAATATTCAGTCGCCGTGGATGCCTCGCTGGGTGTCAGGCTACACCACTCGTGAGATTATGCTTCTCGAGTTCTCCAGTTCCATCATGTGTCTTATTCTTGCAGGCAAGGTGGGTTCCAACATTGCGTCAGAATTAGGCACAATGCGTGTCACCCAGCAGATTGACGCTCTTGATATAATGGGCATCAATTCAGCGTCATATCTTATCTTGCCGAAGATACTCGGTTTGCTGACACTCATGCCGATACTTGTTATATTTGCCAATGCCATGGGCTTTATGGGAGCGTATGCTACAGCCTATATCGGACATATTCTTCCTCCAGACGATTTGACGTTAGGTCTCCAGCATTCGTTCAATTCGTGGTTTGTTTGGATGTCTATAATAAAGAGTGAGTTCTTCGCATTCATCATAGCCAGTGTCGCTTCATTTTATGGATACAGCGTCAATGGAGGTTCTGTCGAAGTAGGCAAGGCTTCAACCTCTGCCGTTGTTACCTCTTCAGTGATGATACTCTTTACTGATGTGTTCCTGACAAGGCTGCTAAGTTAGTGCACAGAGTGCAGAACAAATGAATACAACAAGATATGATAGAAGTACAGAAACTACATAAGTCGTTTGATGGTCGCGAAGTGTTGAAAGGCATCGATGCGACATTCTATGACGGCAAGACCAATCTTATCATAGGTCAGTCAGGTTCAGGCAAGACCGTTCTGATGAAAAACCTCGTCGGACTGCTTGACCC
>JAFPAS010000245.1 GCA_017424205.1 Prevotella sp.
AAAGATATTTCAATGTTACTTTCTCGCCTGGCTGCAACAATGTATCGGTGTCGAGTGTCCATTGATAGGTAGAACGCAACTCGTCAGATGCCAGAAGTATATGGCGGTCAGCAGACCATACGTCAGATGTGTCTGCCACCTCTGTCACTCCCGCACCCATAACCGATGCTTCATATGACAGACGCTCTGTAAGACTTTCATATATTTTAGAGAGCTCGTCAGCATTACGGGTATAATATACTATAGACGAGTCATATTCCGCACGTGTCACGCCATGCTGCTTCAGTACATTCTGCATAAGAGCATACTGCATAGCTCCATTGCGTCGCTCAAAGTCATTATATTCTTGAATAAAATGCGACTTATGTATATCGTACAGCAAATCTTCCATATCTTTGCTGTCAAGAACATATTCTGAACGCGAATCCATACATGACAGCATGGTGCAGATTATGACAACTATTATATATGTTACAGGCTTTATGCTCATCTGAAATTATGTTTGTCCTAAAATAGTATCATGAAAATACAAAACCTCAATTAACTTTTCACAAGATCTATACCATGGGATATACACCTAAGGGAGTCAATAATACTTCAATATTTATTTACAAATCACGAAGCGTCTTTATCCTTTCGATTTTCATCATTGCCTGCATCCTTTCCTTTCTTCTCTGTAACAACAGAAAATTCAGCAAGCTCTTTGCGGCAGATAAAGAAAGATAAAATTACTGACACACTCACTGCTGCATCAGCAAAATTAAATATCGGTGAGAAGAAAACAAAACGTTCTCCTCCCCAAATAGGAAGCCACGCAGGCAAATCAGTAACAATCAACGGAAAATAGAACATGTCGACAACCCTGCCATTAAGGAATGTAGAATATCCTTCACCGAAAGGTACAAACTGCGACACATACCCTGGAGCTGATGGCGAGAAGCATAATCCATAGAACATACAGTCTATAAGGTTGCCTGCCGCTCCTGCAAGCAGCATCGAGAGCAAGACTACAAATCTCCATCGCGCCCCGTTAACTATCTGCTTATAAAGATAATATCCGATAGCAATGATTGCTACAAGCCTGAAAAGGCTAAGCAGAGTCTTATTAATAAATGACATGCCGAATGCCATGCCATTATTCTCTATGAAATAGATATAAAACCAAGATGTCACCTCATGATTCTCATAAAGTGCCATATTGGTTTTCACACTGATTTTTATACATTGGTCAACAATGATTATAAATAATATAATCAATATCGCCCAAACAGACTTTTTCGTTTTCAACAGTACTTAATTAATCTTTTTTTTAGATGCCAAAGCGTTGGGGTCTATTTTACACAACCATTATCACTCTGGCATTTGTTTTTATTCTTTTTTATTCTTTCTGGCATTCTTTGATTCAACGCTCAAAGTTGCATGAGGAACTATGCGCAGACGCTCCTTTGGTATAAGTTCACCAGTAATGCGGTCTATGCCGTATGTCTTGTTCTGTATACGCAGCAAGGCACCCTTCAGTCCCTGAATGAATTTCTGCTGACGCTGTGCAAACTGAATCAGCTCTTCCTTTGACTGAGTTGCCAGTCCTTCTTCCAAAACCTTATATGTCGGAGCTGTATCACTGTCATCGTTCTGATTGCTCTTCTGCAACTGGTCCATCATTGAGTTATAGATTGTCACAGCATTATCAAGTTTCTCCTGAATGATTTGGCGGAACTCTTCCAACTCCTCATCTGTGTAACGTTTCTTTTCCATATATATATATATCATTTAATGGTTATTAGGTATATGCAATAGTTGCTTTAATTACCCTTGCAAAACCAGCATATGCTGATAATGCAAGAGTAAATATTTTTAAGATTTTAATTATGCAAGTGTCTTTCTAACAAGAATCTTCGCGTTAAATTCGCCAAGTTCCTGCTCTGTTCCTTCTGATGCATCGCCAATAACAATTGTATTTGCAAGCACCTGAGCAGAAATATGCTCACCGAAAGTTTCAATGACACCATGAAGTTCTTCGATGTCTTCTATCACAACATCTATGCGGTCAGTAATTTCAAAACCGCTTTCCTTTCGCAGCGCCTGTATACGCTTGATTACAAGGCGAGAAAGTCCTTCGAGCTTCAGTTCTGGGGTAATTTCTATATCAAGCGCTACAGTAAACTTGCCTTCCTGTGCTATAGTCCATCCAGGAATGTCCTCTGAGATAATCTCCACATCCTCAATGTCAATCTGTACAGGCTGTCCCTCTACTGTAATAGTAATTGCTGCATTCTGTTCAAGTTCAGCTATCTGTTCCTGGGTAAATGCGGTTACTGCAGTATTTACGCTCTTCATCATCTTGCCGAACTTCTTACCCATGGTGCGGAAATTACATTTCACTTTCTTTACCAGAATACCGGCACCGCCATCGATGAATGTCAGTTCCTTCACATTTGTCTCAGCAAGAATCACGTGCGCCATTCTTTCTATGCGCTGACGCAGTTCTGCATCTGTAGCAGGTATAGATATTGTCTGCAATGCCTGTATTACAGGAATCTTTACCTTCTTGCGGAGCGAAAGAACCATTGATGTCACCTGCATAGCTACCTGCATAGCCTGCTCCAGTTCTGAGTCAATATATTCTTCGTTAGCTACTGGATATGTTGCCAGATGTACACTTTCAGCCTTATCCAGTCCTGTCACTTCATTAAGGTCGAGGAACAGTCTGTCTGCATAGAATGGCGAAACAGGTGCTATAATGCGGCTTAAAGTGTCAAGACACTTATACAGTGTCTGATAAGCCGACAGCTTATCCTTTGTCATACCTCCTCCCCAGAAGCGTTTCTTATTCAGGCGGATATACCAGTTAGAGAGCTTATCTATAACAAAGTTCTGAATAAGACGTCCTGCCGGAGTTGGCTCATAGTCATTCATCGAAGCGTCTACATTCTTAACGAGTGTGTTAAGTTCTGACAGCAGCCAGCGGTCGAAGTCTGGGCGTTCTGCATATGGCACATCCTCTTCTTCATAGCAGAATCCGTCTACATTCGCATACAGAGTGAAGAACGAATATGCCTGATACAGCTTGATGAAGAATGACGATGTGATTTCCTTCACTCCGTCTGGGTCGAACGAGAGGTTGTCCCATGGTGAAGAGTTTGTAATCATATACCAGCGCACAGCATCCGTTCCGTACTGAGCGATACACTCAAACGGATTGATAACATTTCCAAGACGCTTTGACATCTTGACACCATTCTTGTCAAGCACCAGTCCGTTAGATATAACATTCTTATATGCTACAGAGTCAAATACCATAGTTGCGATAGCATGAAGAGTAAAGAACCAGCCACGTGTCTGGTCAACACCCTCTGCAATAAAATCTGCAGGATATGCCACACCATTATCTATCAACTCCTTATTCTCAAACGGATAGTGTATCTGAGCATATGGCATAGCGCCTGAATCGAACCATACGTCAATAAGGTCAAGTTCGCGTGTAAGAACATTGCCTGTTGCGCTCACAAGCTTTATATCATCAACGTAAGGACGGTGAATATCAATACGGTCATAATTCTCCTGACTCATATCTCCTGGCACAAAGCCTTTTTCCTTCAGAGGGTTCGAAGGCATTACGCCTACTTCTACAGCCTTCTCTATCTCAGCATACAACTCTGCAAGCGACCCGATGCATATCTCCTCTTTTGTATCACGGTTACGCCATATAGGGAGCGGAGTTCCCCAATATCTTGAGCGTGAAAGATTCCAGTCGTTTAGGTTCTCCAGCCATTTGCCGAATCGTCCTGTACCAGTTGACTCTGGTTTCCAGTTGATGGTCTTGTTCAGTTCGAACATTCTTTCCTTACATGCAGTAGAACGGATAAACCATGAGTCGAGCGGATAATACAGGACAGGCTTATCTGTACGCCAGCAGTGAGGATAGTTATGCACATGCTTTTCTATTTTGAAAGCTGAGCCTTCCTCCTTCATCTCCAGACACAGCACGACATTAAGGTCCATTTCCTTTGCAGCCGCCTTCTCATCATACTTTCCGTCTACGTTATATTTTGGATCGTATGCATTCTTTACATAGTCGCCGCTGTGCTTCCAGTAGCTCTCATTAACGCATTTTTCAAGGAAACATGTGTCAATATCGTTCTTCTCAAAGTATTTTCCCTGGAAGTCAACCATCGGACGTGTGTCTCCGCCCTTGTCAAGAATAAAGAGCGAAGATATGCCAGCATCCTTTGCCACCTTTGCGT
Organism: Prevotella sp.; assembly: GCA_017424205.1. GTDB lineage: Bacteria > Bacteroidota > Bacteroidia > Bacteroidales > Bacteroidaceae > Prevotella. The sequence continues at coordinate 4,245 of JAFPAS010000245.1, forward strand.
CGTCAGCACCGAATGTCGGAGCGATATGCACGATACCCGTACCATCTTCTGTTGTAACATAATCGCCAGGGATTACACGGAATGCCTCGTCTTCCTTCACAACAATCTCGCCATTCTCCAGCGCGCATGGCTTCACCCATGGCATCAGCTGCTTGTAATGCAGTCCTACGATGTCTGCACCTTTTCCCTTCCATACGATGTCAAATGGCAGCACATTGCCGTCATCGTCCTTCGCTGGTGTGAAATAAGCATTGAGTCGTGCCTCTGCAAGAATGAATACAGCAGGCTCGTTCGTATAAGGGTTATTTCCTCTTACAGCGACATAGTCAATCTTCGGACCTACACAAAGTGCTGTATTTGAAGGCAGAGTCCATGGAGTTGTTGTCCATGCCAAAGCATATACCTTCTCATCCTTAAACGCCTCGCCGAGCACCTGACACGCATTGTCTACGTAGAACTGTGCTGTCACCGTCGTATCCTTCACGTCACGATAGCATCCTGGCTGGTTCAGCTCATGACTTGACAATCCTGTACCAGCAGCAGGAGAATATGGCTGAATGGTATATCCCTTATAAAGTAGGTTCTTCTCGTAAAGTTTCTTAAGCAGATACCACAATGTTTCGATATACTTGTTGTCGTATGTGATATACGGATTATCCAAGTCTACCCAGTATCCCATCTTATCTGTCAGCTGAGCCCACTCATCTGTATACATCATGACATTCTTACGGCAAGCGTCATTATAATCGTCAACGCTAATCTTCTTGCCGATATCCTCTTTGGTAATGCCGAGATTCTTCTCTACTGAGAGTTCCACAGGCAGTCCGTGGGTGTCCCAGCCAGCTTTACGCTTCACCTGGAATCCCTTCATTGTCTTATATCTGAGGAAAGTATCCTTGATGGTTCTGCCCATTACATGATGAATGCCTGGATGTCCGTTTGCTGACGGCGGACCTTCAAAGAATATAAACTCCGGGCATCCTTCTTTTTCCTCTACTGATTTGCGAAATACATCTTTCTCCTTCCATGTGTCAAGCACTTCGTTGTTGACATTGGTAAGGTTTAGAGTCTTATGCTCTACAAATTTCTTTGCCATTATTGATTGAATAGAATGTTTGTTTACTAAAATTAAAGCGCAAATTTACTTATTAATTCCGAGATACGCAAACTATTACACATTTTTTATTATAATGAAAACAAAAAAGCGCAAAAAGTTTGGCAGCATAACATAAAATGTGTAACTTTGCCATTCATTAGTCCTTGCTTTCTTATAGCAAGAGACTGACACTGACAAAATAAAGAAACACAACATTAACAACATATGCCCAAAATTTCAATACGAGGCCACGAGATGCCAGAATCTCCGATACGCAAGCTTGCACCTCTCGCATTAGCAGCAAAGAAGCGTGGTACGAAAGTTTATCATCTCAATATTGGCCAGCCTGACCTTCCTACTCCACAGGAAGGACTCGACGCTCTCAAGAATATCAACCGTACAATTCTTGAGTATTCTCCGTCACAGGGTAATTTGTCATATCGCGAACGATTAGTTGACTACTACAAGAAATACAACATTAACGTCACAGCTGACGACATCATCATCACATCTGGAGGTTCTGAAGCTGTGCTGTTCTCCTTCCTCGCATGCCTCAATCCTGGCGACGAGATTATCGTGCCAGAACCAGCATACGCTAACTACATGGCATTTGCCATCTCTGCAGGAGCACGCATCCGCACTATTGCCACAACAATAGAAGAGGGATTCTCTCTGCCTAAGGTCGAGAAGTTCGAAGAACTTATCAATGAGCGCACCAGAGCCATCATGATATGCAATCCGAACAACCCGACAGGTTATCTATATACCCGCAGAGAGATGAACCAGATTCGCGACCTCGTAAAGAAGTACGACCTTTATCTGTTTTCTGATGAGGTCTACCGTGAATACATCTATACTGGTTCGCCATACATCTCTGCCTGCCATCTCGAAGGCATAGAGCAGAACGTCGTACTTATCGACTCTGTATCAAAGCGTTACTCTGAGTGCGGCATCCGCATTGGTGCGCTTATCACAAAGAATAAGGATGTGCGCGCTGCTGTCATGAAGTTCTGCCAGGCACGCCTCTCCCCTCCTCTTATCGGTCAGATTGTTGCCGAGGCATCGCTTGATGCGTCTGAGGAATACCAGCGTGATGTGTACGACGAGTACGTAGAGCGCCGCAAGTGTCTCATCGACGGACTCAATCGCATACCAGGAGTTTATTCTCCTATACCAATGGGAGCTTTCTATACTGTGGCAAAACTACCTGTTGACGACTCCGAGAAGTTCTGCCGCTGGTGTCTTGAATCGTTCGATTACGAGGGCGAGACTGTCATGATGGCTCCAGCTTCAGGCTTCTACACCACTCCAGGAGCTGGTATTAACCAGGTGCGTATTGCCTACGTACTTCAGAAGGAAGATCTCGAACGCGCACTGATTGTCCTTCGCAAAGCGTTAGAGGAATATCCAGGCAGAACGGAGTAACGGTTAAGGGTTAAAGGTTAAGGGTTAAGTTATATTTTCACTTTCCTCTTTAGCTTTCGCTGATTCTGCTCATGCTCGGCAGAGATTGAGCAAGCTCCTCTCTGCTCTCACTTACTCGCAGAATTCCTCTTTCATCTTTCCTCTTTGCTCTTTCATCTTTAAAAGCATGCTTAGTTTTTTCTTAGCAAAAAAAATCTATTACGACTCTGGCGAGACAAAGAAAGTCTCCCTGCCAGCCGTGCGTATCGCCACCTTAGGCATGGCGATAGGCCTTGCCGTCATGATTGTGTCTGTAGCGGTAGTGATGGGCTTCAAGCATACCATACGTGATAAAGTTGTAGGCTTCGGCAGCCACCTTGTCGTGAATAATTTCCTGTCCATGCAGGACTTAGAGCATGACCCTGTATGTACTTCTGACTCAATAATAAAAATCCTCCGTCAAGCACCAGGCGCTACACATACGCAGCAGTATGCCATGAAGCAGGGATTGCTGAAAACCGACTCCGACTTCCTCGGCGTGATGCTTAAAGGTGTAGGCGAAGACTGGGACTCAACCTTCATACACAACAACTTGGTATCAGGCGAGATACCAGCATTCTCTTCCAGCAAGGCTACAAACAAGATTCTCATCTCGCAACTTATGGCTGACAAGCTAAACATCACTGCG
>JAFPAS010000246.1 GCA_017424205.1 Prevotella sp.
AGTAGGTTTGAATGTAGCCCAAATGACAAACGCTGATGGTGCAGATGCACGTATTGGAGTAGTCGTTGGTGCAGAGTTTGATTATCAGATAACAGATATGTTTGCTGTTACAGCTGGTGCGCAATATGCGCAACAAGGATGTAAGGTTGATGCAGACTTTTTTGATGCTACGGTAAAGCTTGATTATATTAACATTCCAATCCTTGCTAACTTCTATGTCGTAGACGGCTTCGCACTGAAAATTGGTATTCAACCAGGTTTCCGCGTTAGTGATAAGGTGAAGGCAGAAGGCGATGGCGTGTCAGTAGAGATTGATGCAGAAGATGTCTTTGGTGGCAGTACTTTGAAAGATGTTGATTTCTCTATTCCTGTAGGAGCTTCGTATGAGTTTAACAACGTGAAGTTTGATGTTCGTTATAACTTCGGAGTGTCACCAGTAGTAAAAGAATTCGGCGAGTCTTCTAAAAACAGCGTGTTCCAATTTACCGTAGGATATAAATTTGCATTGTAACATAATTCAGGTTGTACAGCCGCTACAGTAGGGTTTTCTGATGATGGGAATAGCCGTTTCTTGAATCATCTTGCAGACCCTGCTGTAGTGTGTTTTATTGATTTTTATCTTAAAAAACATCTTCAATAGTTATATTGTGTTAAATGTTTTAGTTGGGTAATTCAAACCATTCTATATAATTAGGTTATTAAAGAAATTATTCGTACCTTTGCACCCCGAACGGCCTTAAAATGAGCCGTGTATTGCTGTGAATATAAATTAAATCAATATATAAAAATTAAAAAATTACAATTATGCCTACAATTCAACAGTTAGTTAGAAAAGGCAGAAAGGTGCTTGTAGAGAAGAGCAAGTCGCCAGCTCTCGAGGCTTGTCCTCAGCGTCGTGGCGTTTGTGTTCGTGTCTACACAACAACACCTAAGAAGCCTAATTCGGCAATGCGTAAAGTTGCCCGTGTTCGTTTGACAAACCAGAAAGAGGTTAACTCTTACATCCCAGGAGAGGGACACAACCTCCAGGAGCACTCTATCGTGCTTGTACGTGGTGGTCGTGTTAAGGACCTTCCAGGTGTACGTTACCACATCGTTCGTGGTACTCTTGATACTGCTGGTGTAGCAAACCGTACACAGCGTCGTTCTAAGTATGGCGCTAAGCGTCCAAAGGCTAAGAAGTAATAAGTATTACTGATATAGCACAGGACAACAAAAGAAAAATTTATAAAAAAACTGTTTTGCTGGAGACTTAAAACGAAAGGTTGAGTAAATGTCCGAGAGCGGATGTTGAAGAACAAGAAACACACAGCCCCATGCAAGATTAATCGACAAACAAAACAATGAGAAAAGCAAAACCAAAGAAACGCTTGATCCTTCCGGATCCAGTTTACAATGACGTTAAGGTGTCAAAGTTTGTAAATCACCTTATGTATGATGGAAAGAAGAGTATCTCTTATGGGATTTTCTACAACGCACTCAAGACTGTAGGAGAGAAAATGAAGAACGAAGAGAAGTCAGCTCTCGAAATATGGAAGCAGGCTCTCGATAACGTAACACCACACGTTGAGGTTAAGAGCCGTCGTATCGGTGGTGCTACTTTCCAGGTTCCTACAGAAATCCGTCCTGACCGCCGTGAGTCTGTATCAATGAAGAATATGATCCTTTTCGCACGCAAGCGTGGTGGTAAGGGCATGTCAGATAAGCTCGCTGCAGAGATTATGGACGCATATAACAATCAGGGTGGCGCTTTCAAGCGTAAGGAAGATATGCACCGTATGGCTGAGGCTAACCGTGCATTCGCTCATTTCCGTTTCTAATTATAATAGGAGGTAAGAAGGATGGCTAAGCACGATTTGCGTTATACACGTAATATCGGTATCATGGCTCACATCGATGCCGGTAAGACAACAACATCAGAGCGTATTCTTTTCTATACTGGTAAGACTCACAAAATCGGTGAGACTCACGACGGTAGCGCAACAATGGACTGGATGGCACAGGAGCAGGAGCGTGGTATTACTATCACATCTGCTGCTACAACATGTTTCTGGAACTACCAGAACCGTCAGTTCAAAATCAATTTGATCGATACTCCGGGACACGTTGACTTTACTGCTGAGGTAGAGCGTTCACTCCGTGTTCTTGACGGCGCTGTTGCTACATACTGTGCTGTAGGTGGTGTTGAGCCACAGTCAGAAACTGTATGGCGTCAGGCTGACAAATATAACGTTCCACGTATCGGATACGTTAACAAGATGGACCGTTCAGGTGCTAACTACTATGAGGTAGTAAAGCAGATGAAGGACGTTCTCGGTGCAAACCCAGTGAGCCTCTGCTGCCCAATCGGTGCAGAAGAAAGCTTCAAGGGTATTGTTGACCTTCTGAAGATGAAGGCTATCCTCTGGCACGATGAGACTATGGGCGCTGACTATGATATCGAGGATATCCCAGCTGACATGGTTGACGAGTGCAACGAGTGGAGAGATAAGCTTCTTGAGTCTGCTGCAGACTTTGATGAGGCTCTCATGGAGAAGTATTTCGATGATCCTTCAACAATTACAGAAGAGGAGATTATTGCTGCGCTCCGTAAGGGATGTCTTTCACTCCAGTGTGTACCTATGCTCTGCGGTTCTTCATTCAAGAACAAGGGTGTACAGACAATGCTTGACTATGTTTGTGCTCTCCTTCCATCACCAATGGATACAGAGGCTATCGTAGGTACAAACCCAGATACAGAGGAAGAAGAGGATCGTAAGCCTTCTGTTGATGAGCCTACATCAGCTCTCGCATTCAAGATTGCAACTGACCCATATGTAGGTCGTCTCGTATTCTTCCGCGTGTACTCAGGTACAGTATCTGCTGGTTCATACGTATTCAACCCACGTTCTGGTAAGAAGGAGCGCGTAAGCCGCCTCTTCCAGATGCACTCAAATAAGCAGAACCCTGTAGAGGAGATCGCAGCAGGCGATATCGGTTCAGGCGTAGGATTCAAGGATATCCGTACAGGTGATACACTCTGTTCAGAGGAGCACCCAATCGTTCTTGAGTCAATGACATTCCCTGATACAGTTATCTCTATTGCTGTTGAGCCTAAGTCTCAGGCTGATATTGCTAAGCTTGATAACGGTCTTGCTAAGCTTGCTGAGGAGGACCCAACATTCACAGTACGTACAGACGAGCAGTCTGGCCAGACAGTTATCTCTGGTATGGGTGAGCTTCACCTCGATATCATCATTGACCGTCTGAAGCGTGAGTTCAAGGTTGAGTGTAACCAGGGTAAGCCACAGGTTAACTACAAGGAGGCTATTACTCAGGAAGTTAATCTTCGTGAGGTTTATAAGAAGCAGTCTGGTGGTCGTGGTAAGTTCGCTGATATCATCGTTAACGTTGGTCCTAAGGATGAGGACTACAAGGAGGGCGACCTTCAGTTTGTTAACGAGGTTAAGGGTGGTAACGTACCTAAGGAATTCATCCCTGCAGTACAGAAGGGATTCGAGGACTGCCTGAAGGCTGGTGTACTCGGTGGATTCCCTGTTACAGGTCTTAAGGTTACTCTTATCGACGGTTCTTTCCACCCAGTTGACTCTGATCAGCTTTCATTCGAACTTGCTGCTCGCAATGCATTCAAGAATGCTTGTCCTAAGGCAGGTCCAGTTCTTATGGAGCCAATCATGAAGGTTGAGGTTGTTACTCCAGAAGAGAACATGGGTGACGTTATCGGTGACTTGAACAAGCGTCGTGGTATGGTTCAGGGTATGGACGAGGCTCGTAGTGGCGCACGTATCGTTAAGGCGATGGTTCCACTGTCAGAGATGTTCGGTTATGTAACAGCTCTCCGTACTATCACATCTGGTCGTGCAACTTCTTCTATGGAGTACGATCACCACGAGGCAGTTTCTAGCTCTATCGCTAAGGCAATCCTCGAGGAGTGCAAGGGACGTGCTGATCTCGTGTAATTAACGGATTACAACAATAAAAAAATAATCGTGAGTCAGGGAACGCTGCTTAGCGAATGACTCTTAAGTGGTGTTCCTGCTCATACTTTTAATAATTAATAAATAGTATAAGAAATGAGTCAGAAAATTCGTATTAAACTGAAGAGCTACGATCATCAGCTCGTAGACAAGTCTGCAGAGAAGATTGTAAAGGCTGTAAAGGCTACAGGTGCTGTTGTTAGCGGTCCAATCCCTCTCCCAACACACAAGCGTATCTTCACTGTAAACCGTTCTACTTTCGTTAACAAGAAGTCACGTGAGCAGTTCCAGCTTTCAGACTATAAGCGTCTCATCGACATCTATAGCTCTACAGCTAAGACTGTTGATGCACTTATGAAGCTTGAACTTCCTTCAGGTGTAGAAGTAGAGATCAAGGTGTAGTACAATTATACTATATGATAGTAATGCTGGAGCTGATGCTCCAGCATTTTTTTTATATATATGCATGGTCTATTCTGCTATGTTTTTTTTAAGCAGTCGTGTTTGTCTCTGCCTTATTAGGACATTTTGTAAAAATTACTAATTGGGTCGTGATGGTGTTAGTAATGACGTATACTGCTGTCTGTTCCAAATTGGAAAACAATTGTTTTTGTCCGGCAAATAGACATGACCTTTTCTGCGTAAAGTAGTCGACACTGTTCAACCCCTATTTTATTTCTTTTTTAAGGAAGTCTTAGCTACGGGCTGAAAGCCAGTTAGTATATAGCTCAGGGCAAGATGTGCGAAATGAGCAGTCACCTTGAATGAAAGACACATTCCGCATGGGTGTCATGATAGGTAAGAAGAGCTAAATAAATGCTATATCCTCCCAACTTTACTTTTGCTCTTCCCTAACAACTGAATTCGTATATCGCTCGCAGTGAACTTGCCCTGGTTTGAGTACTCGTTAGCCTTTGGGACATGCTGGCTTAATTGTATAACTATATATAAAGATCTATCGGACAGAAATAAAGTATTTGGTAAAAAGCTGAGAATGGATGTTCGTTCTTATGCCTTGAACTTTGTGCTTAATCTTATTTCTCTTGGAGGTCGTCTGCATGTTTTTGTTATAGCGTCAATATTTCTGCAGTCTTTTATTTTTGTTTTTGTAAAAAAGTGAACATCTGCACAGACGTTGTAATTCGTTGTCGCTTAGTTTGTTATAGCAGTGCAGATAAGATGCAGATGAATGCGGTTGAAAAAATATTTTGAAAAACACTTGGAATCGCCTTCGCAATTTTGTATCTTTGCACTAGGAAAACATTTTTATTCACTATTTATTTTATACCATGGAAACACAAAAATTAGAATGGGAAATTGTGCCCATAGGGTGGGCTGTGTGCTTCAATGAAGAATGCACGAGACGAGATGACTGCTTGCGTTTTCAAGCAGGCATGTTAGCACCGTCAGATTTATGTTCGGCGAGATGTGTTCTGCCGTCTGCATGGAAAGGTGCAGAGTGCAAAATGTTCTCGCCAATGAAAATGGAGATGTATGCCTGGGGCTTTGCCGGAATCTATGACAAGGTACTTAAAAAGGACTTCACTCCTATGCGTAAACAACTTACAATGAGTCTGCAAAACAAGGGATACTATTACAGGTATATGCATGGCAAACTGCCCTTGTCTCCAAGGCAGCAGCAGATAATACAAGACCTGTTTGAGGCTTTTGGATATGACAGGCATGTGAAATTTGACAAGATGGAGATGAGATATGTATTTCAAGTTGACCGGGAGAAATGATGCATAGTATGCTGTACATAAGTAAATCCTTTGGTATTTATATGAGATACCTTTGTAATCTCTATAAGGTAGCATCAGAATAAGTGTAGAATAATAAAACTAATTGAAGTTTCGCAACTTCTGCTTTCCTTGTAGATAGATGTAGATAGATGAAGACAGAAAGAGACAAAAGACAATAATTTTTACTACAGAAAGGCAGCAAACAGAGTATTATTCACTTTCGTTCATCAATACATGTCCTCTATCTTCGGCGCTGAGAAGCGCATATTTTCCTTTATCTTCTTAACATTCGAAACTTGAGTAAAACTAATTAATTTAAAATGAAAACCATGAAAACACAAACATTAAAGAAAAACACACCAACTCACAATGCCTTTGACTTGGCAAAGCTTATGATCAATCTTAAACCAGAAACATTTGCTAATTACATCAGGCGACTGATGGAATGGAGGAGGGACTACGAAGGGTCGTCCGCTGTGAAGGAAAAGATAAAAAATCCAGCAGAGACTACAGGCATAATAAACTATCTTACGGAAAAATATCGTCTGAGGTATAATACGGTGATGGGATATGCTGAATATAAAAGCAAGGATGAAGACGATAACTGCTGGCGACCTATAGACAGGCGTGTAGCTAACAGCTTCACTATCGATGCACGAACTAATGGAATTAAAGTTTGGGATAAGGATATCAATAGATACTTGCAGTCTGATAAGATTCCTGATTATAATCCCGTAACGGACTATCTCAATAGTGTAAAACCTCTTTGGGATGGAAAAGACTATATCAGCATACTGGCAAAGACTGTGAAGACAGGTGCTCCACTTTGGGAGCGATGGTTTCGTACATGGCTGCTTGCTATGGTTGCACAATGGCGAGGTATGAACAGCAAGTACGGTAACTCTGTTGCACCGCTGCTTATTTCCGGACAGGGATACAACAAATCAACATTCTGTCGCTCACTGATTCCGCCAATTCTGCAGTGGGGGTATACAGATAATATGTCTGTAGAAAACAAACGCGGGCTGATGCTTGCCATGGCAGAGATGCTGTTGATAAATCTTGATGAGTTTAATCAGATTTCCAGCCGTAACCAGGAAGGATTCCTGAAGAACCATATACAGCTCGCTAGTGTTAAGGCGAAGCGTCCATACGGCAAGCATGTAGAGGAGTTGCCACGTCTCGCTTCATTCATTGCTACTACTAATATTGCAGACACACTCTCTGACCCATCTGGTAACAGACGCTTTATTGGCATAGAACTGACAGAACCGATTGACGTTTCTGTTTCAATCAATCATGATCAACT
>JAFPAS010000020.1 GCA_017424205.1 Prevotella sp.
ATTGTCGTCCCATCCGTGCTCGTCGTCACCGATAAGACGGCGCTTAGGGTCTGTAGAGAGAGTTGTCTTACCTGTACCAGAGAGACCGAAGAAGATAGCAGTGTTCTCACCGTTCATGTCGCAGTTTGCAGAGCAGTGCATTGAAGCGATTCCCTGAAGTGGGAGGTAGTAGTTCATCATAGAGAACATACCCTTCTTCATCTCACCACCGTACCATGTGTTGATGATAACCTGCTCACGGCTTGTGATGTTGAATGCAACACATGTCTCAGAGTTGATGCCGAGTTCCTTCCAGTTCTCAACCTTAGCCTTAGAAGCGTTGTAAACAACGAAGTTTGGCTCGAATGCCTCAAGCTCCTCAGCTGTTGGCTGGATGAACATGTTTGTTACGAAGTGTGCCTGCCATGCAACCTCAACAATGAAACGTACAGACATACGTGTGTCCTTGTTTGCACCGCAGAAGCAGTCAACAACGTAGAGCTCCTTGTTAGAAAGTTCTTTCTTAGCGATATCTTTGAGTGCAGCCCAAGACTCTTCTGAGAGAGGCTTGTTGTCGTTCTTGTAGTCGTCTGAAGTCCACCATACTGTGTCCTTTGAGTTCTCGTCCATTACGATGAACTTATCCTTAGGAGAACGACCTGTGTAGATACCTGTCATTACGTTAACCGCATTGAGCTCGGTGTTCTTACCTGCCTCGTAACCGCTGAGGCCTGCCTTTGTCTCCTCTGCGAACAGTTGCTCGTAAGAAGGATTGTGCGCAATCACTGTAGAACCAGTGATGCCGTACTGTGTCAAATCTAAATTTGCCATTTCGTCGTAAATGTTATAAAGGGTTTGAAATTCTTTTAATATTCTCTTTCTTTTGCGCTTTTAGGCTGTGTGCTTAAGGGTCTTATCGTTGTTACATACAGTCTGTTGCGCTATATCTGGCCATAGTGCTTCCTTCAGGCCGATATTTGATGCAAATTTACTAATTTATCGCAACATACACAATACTTTAGTGTCTTTTTAAAATTATTTTGCTAACTTTGTGCCAAAATAGAATCTTTTTATAATCTAAATCAAGTAAAGAATGAAAATTATTGATTTCAGTAAGCAGAATACAATTATCGGGAAGTATGTAAGTGAGCTACGTGATGTACGTATTCAGTCTGACAGACTACGATTTCGACAGAATGTGATTCGTATTGGTCATGCTATGGCATATGAGATAAGCAAGTCGCTCGACTACGTTACGAAGAAGCTGACTACTCCTCTTGCTGATGCTGTGGCTGATGTGCCGAAGGATGATATAGTAATCGCTACAGTTTTCCGTGCAGGACTTCCATTACATCAAGGCTTCCTTGACGTTTTTGACGATGCTGGCAATGCTTTCGTTTCTGCTTATAGATATTATGAGGATAGAGAAGGAACGAAGGTTGGTGTGAAAATTGAGTATATTGCGTCGCCAGATCTAACAGGTAAGACTCTTATTCTTGTTGACCCTATGCTCGCAACAGGAGGTAGCATGGAATTGGCTTATAAGGCTTTCCTGACTAAGGGGCAGCCAAAGCGTCTGATCATGGCAAGCATTATTGCTGCAGAACCAGGTGTTGCATATCTTGAGGATATATTCCCAGGAGAGAATGTTGTACTCTATTGTGCGGCTGTCGACCCTATCCTCAATGCTCATAAATACATTGTCCCTGGACTGGGAGATGCTGGTGACTTGATGTACGGCGAGAAACTGTAAGGCAGAGGGTTGTAGAGGAAAATAGAGTACAAGGGTTATCTATAATTTGTCCTTTGTCTTCGCTGTACAAATGCAACATATCCGCCTTTGACTTCCTATCTCTTCCTAATATGCGAAACGGGTGTGTGTAATAAGTATTAATGCATGATGTTACTTTGTGTGTAATTATGCACTAAGCTTCGCTTGCTTTAACTGATGCCGTCTGGTGTCGTTACTTTTCGTTATGTTACTCGCTTCATGCTGTATTTTGTGTCTAATATACATCATGAGATAGTTTCGGTCAGTCTTGATCTTTTAATAATATAGTTTCTTATGCAGGCTGACGGCATATATACTCTTTGCGATAACTGAATGTATTTACGTTGGCATAAGGATATGCAAATAATATTAAATCCGCCCATGGTAATATTTGCCATGGGCGGATTTCATATAAATAGGTATCTTGTTCTTTGTTTGTCTTTATCTTTTGCCGTTCGGTATGTCTTTGTTTTGTTACTGAGTATGGCTGTATACTTTTCAATTGGATAAGATTAAAGGCAACATATCGTTTAATGTTTCTGCAGATGAAAATAAGAAAGGCTCCTTGAAACAGCCTGATGCTGTATCAAGGAGCCATGTGTGTTTTATCTATGGTAAGATTATTGTTTTGTCAGTACAACCTTATTCTTGCCCTCGCATGTGAGGTAGAACTTAACGTTGTATTTGCCGTCACCAGCAGGAGCGTCGAGATCCTTGCCGTTGTTCTGTGTCAGAAGGTCGTATGATGCTGCGTCGCCATTAGCACCGCCCCAGCTTACTGTCCAATCGTCGTTCATAGCAAACTTAAAGCCGTTTGTGAGATTTGTAGTAATCTCCCAGCACTTCTCTGTAGTGTTGTATGTCATGTGCATAGCAGCGTCTGAAACATTCCAGCCGTTGTGATTGCCCACAAGTGTAATAGAGTTAACAGGTGCGAGGCTGTAAGTGTTTGTTGTTATGTCTACGTCAATCTGATAGAAGCCTGTAGCTGCATTGAGGTTCTGACCTGGCTGTGCGAGCTGGCCTTCTGTGCCGTTGCCGCCCCATACGTCTGGATCAGCCCAGCTTGCATTCTGACGGAACTTGAATTCACCGTCAAGATAGCAATAGCCCTGGTACTTGCCGTCTGTGTTTGGAGATGCGATTGGCTCGTCTGCACCCCAACCATTGTGATTGCCGATTACGCCGAGGTACTCATAGAAGTTAAGCTTCTCAATCTTGTATGTGTAGCTCATCATGTCGATAGTAACCTTCACAGCCTTTGCATCACCGTTCACTGAAACCATGAACGAACCGTCATCAGAAAGCTCGCTGCGGCGTGCTATCTTACCTTCGCTACCGTTGTTACCGTTACCCTCTACGCAGCCGAATACCTGCTTCCAGTCGTTGCTCTCCACTGTGATGTCGTCTGATACAGCAAACCAGTTCTCGCCTTCGCTTACTGGGAATACGATGGTGAATATTGCATCCTCGTATACGTCCTTGCCGCTATGGTTGAACTTCAGAGTGGTGCATGTAGGATCCCACTGTGATGGTGCGCCGATGATGTAGTAGTTCTGTGAAATCTGTGGAGCCTTTGGTGTCACAACGAGTGTCACCTTGCCAGCGTCGATGAGGACTGCCTGACCGTCCTTCACAGCGTTTACGTATACCTGAGCATTGAAATTGCGTGCTACAGGGCGCATGCCGTATGAGTCAGCCACGAGTGCCTGGAGTTCGGCTGTCTGTGCTACACCCTCGTTCGTAAGGTTGATTGTCACTGGCTGTGCGCCTGCTATATCAGCAGGTGTAGCCTCTATGCGTACGTTTGCCAGTGTGAAGCCCTCTGGAAGAGCTGCGCCGGCAAGAGTAATCACCTGCGCTGTCTCGCCTGCAGTAGCCACATCAACAGCGTTGCCTGCAGTGGCTGCATAGCCAGGGATTGTTATAGCCTCTTCCTGTGGGTAGGTCTGAGGTGCTGCCCAGTCGTCGAAGCTGTCGCTACATGAAGCCATAAGGACTCCAGTAAAAGCCATTGCTATATATTTTAATAGTTTCATATTGTTACTATGTTTTATGTTTTGTTGTTCAGGGTTCGTTCCCTAAGCAGATATATGCCGCGCTTCGCCTTGCAGAATGCCATGGGCGGGCATTATATCTGCTTTAGGAACTAAACAGTATTGTTTACTCAATTTTACCAGTGTCGGTTCCGAAGTTGAGGTACAGCTTCTGACCTACTGCGTTGATAACGCGCTCCTGGTCGCCGCCGTCGCCACGGTATACAATCTTGTTGTTGAATACCATGAACTCAGACTTCCACCAGTCGTAGCCAGGAATCTTCACGTATGCACGGCAGCCCTCCTGATCGCCAGGAACACCAGTGAATTCAGGTGAAACGAAGTCGCCGTCAGCCTCTGCTGGTACAGTGAACATAGAGCCGTCGAGGAGTTCTGTCCATGATGTGTTGCCGATACATGGGCCCATGAGCCATACCTCTGGCTTGTTGAACTGTACGTCGTAGATTACGTCGCGGCCCTGAACTGATGTAGTGATTATCATCAGATACCAGCCTGGGTTAGAAGAAGCGATATTGCCGTCAGATGTACCGATAATCTCAGAAGCAAGGTCTCCAGAGACGCTGATGTTGTCAAATCCCTTCTGATTGCCATCCCATGACTTCGCATCGTTGAACTTAATGCCTGAGCCGTCGATGTATACCATGTGCCACAGGATATGTGTAGCGCCGTTGACTGGTGCCATCTCAACGCTCTTGTTCCAATCCCAGCCGCAGAACTGACCTACTATGTAGAGGGTCTCTGGTGTGGTTACTGGTGGGAGAGAGAACTTCAGGCTGAGGTTCTGGAATGAGATGACATTTGAAAGTATCTCTGTACCTTCGATAGGTGTGCCTTCCTTGGTTGACATCGCTGCCTTCACGCGGAAGTAAGCAGGGATTGTCATAGGGAAGTCGGCCTCAGTCTTGCCTGCCTCTAACTGAAGTGTGGTAAGTGTGCTTGCCAATACAGATGCGTCAATGTCTATCTTCGCTGTTGTCGCTGTGGCAACCTCAGCTGCTGCAGACATGTCTGCGTTGAGAGATACCTCTACGGTATATGTTGTTGATGCTGGGAAGCCATAGTCTGGCTGAGAGCATGTCAGCTGTATAGTGCTTGATTTCTCCAGGTCGATAAGCGTTGCTGCGAGTGGTGACTCGTTGAGCACGAATGTCGTAGGAGACTTTACGACTGGGTTGTCGTCGTTATCGTCATTACATGCAGTGAAGACACCCAGGCCAAGCACAAGCAGTAATGCAGACTTTATTATATTTTTCATAATCTTTCTGTTTGTTGTGTTATGGCTCCAAGACGCAGCAGCGTCTCGGAGCATTAACTATGAATTAGTAACCAGGGTTCTGTACAAGGTTGTTGTTCTGGATAAGGTCGTCAGTAGGAATAGCAAAGACATTCTTTGTTGCTGAGAAGTTTGTGCCTTCCTTAATGCCGCCCTTCCACTGCCAGTTGTAACCGTTGTTGCCACCGAACTTGCCGTGGCGGATGAGGTCAACGCGGCGACGGCCCTCGAAATAGAATTCGCGGCTCCACTCGTCAAGGATATTGTCAAGTGAGTAATCGCTGCCTGTTGATGCGTTGGCGCGCTTGCGGAGTGCATTGATAGCCTCTGTTCCTTCTGCTGTTGTCTTGCCACCGTTCTGGCGTGCTGTAGCCTCTGCAAATGTGAGGTAAGCCTCTGCTGTGCGGAAGAAGAAGAAGTCTGCGTCAGGGAACTTGCTGTCGTGCATTGTGCTGCCGTCGCTCTTGAAGTTTACGAACTTAGCGATTGAGTAGCCATTCTTGAAGTCTGTCACGTCGTTGTTGTCGAGTGTGCGGTCCATGCCCCAGAATATTGCGCGGTCATCACCTGCTGCGCCTGGCATGTCAATAGATGAAATAGCTGGTGCATCGCCGAGAGGGAAGAACTTCTTGATGAGGTCTGGACGTGCGCGGTTACCACCCCAAGAACCGTCTGCAGAACCGTTGAGCGCTGTAGGGTCGAAAGGATTAGCATACATATCACCTGTAAATGTTGATGCCATGAGGAAGAAGAATGTTCCGTAGCTTGCTGTTGTCAGACCATCCTGAAGGATTGGGAATACAGCTTCCTGTGACGCTGTGCTCTCGCCGTTGTCACCCATGAAGAGCATCTGATATGCGCTCCATCCGTTTGCACCGCTTGTGTTAAGCTTGTAAGAAGAGTTCATAACCTTCTTTGCATACTCTGCAGCCTTGTCC
>JAFPAS010000247.1 GCA_017424205.1 Prevotella sp.
ACAATGTAATAGTCTTCCCAGAAATGCAGGCCGTTCTGCTCAGGACACTCAAATCCGACGCCAGGGCCGCACATCTCAGACATGCCGAACGAGTTGTATGCCTTTACACCCATCATGTCTTCTATGCGGCGACGCTGTTCTTCAGAGTGTGGTTCGGCTCCAATGGCGAGCACATGCAGTTTGGTGTCTTTGCGTGGGTCTACTCCCACCTGGTCCATCACTTCCTTTAGACGTGTGACGTATGATGGTACGGCATGAACGGCTGTAGTGCCGAAGTCGGTCATGAACTTAATCTGACGAAGTGAGTTTCCTGCAGCAGCAGGTACGGTGAGCATTCCGACACGTTCTGCTCCATACTGGAAACCGAGGCCGCCGGTGAACATTCCGTAGCCAGAAGAATTTTGGAACACGTCGTCAGGGCGCAGTCCTACCATCCATAGGTTGCGTGCCACCTGATTTGCCCACTCGTCGATATCGTTCTGTGTATGGAGTATGACGGTAGGGTTGCCTGTCGTTCCGCTTGAAGAATGCAGACGTATGCAGTCGCGCAGCGGTGCGCTTGCCATGCCGAAAGGATATGTGTCGCGCAGGTCCTGCTTCGTTGTGAATGGTATTTTACGTACGTCGTCAAGCGTCTTGATGTCTTCAGGTTTCAGTCCTGCCTCTTCAAAACGTTTCTTGTAAAACGGTGAATTCATGCAATGCTTCACCGTGGCTTGCAGACGTTCGAGCTGCAATGCTTCGATTTGTTCGCGAGAGAGAGTCTCTTCTTTCTCGTTGAAATATTTGCAGCTGCTGTCTGGTATGTTTTTCTGTGACATATATTATGATAACTATAAATCAAATGTTGGCAAAGGGAAAGATAAAAGAGCAAAGATAAAAGAGCAAAGAGCAAAGATGAAAGAGCAAAGAGGGAAGAGTGAAACGGGAATCAGTTATCTTTTATCTTTCCTCTTTCCTCTTTGCTCTTTCCTCTGTTCTCATCCCTTCACTCCAAGATCGAATGCTTTAAGGTTTGCGTCAACTACGGCTTCGCCCTTTCTTGCGAATACTGTAGCGACAGCCTCGCGAAGCTGTTCTGTGCTTACGATGCCGATATACTGAGCAGCCATACCGAGCAGTACGACATTTGCCGAGCGAGCTGAGCCTGCTTCCTTCGCAGCCTGCTCAATGTCGAGTTGCACAACTCGTGGCAGTGAAGCCAGTTCTTCGAAAAGCTTCTGCTCGTCAGGATAGTTCGGAATATTCACGAATGGTTTGCTGCTTGTAACTATCACGCCGTCTTTAGAGAGATATGGCAGATAGCGTAGAGCTTCCATCGGTTCCATTGAGATAATTACATCGCAGCATCCCTGAGGTATCAAGTCGCTGTATATCTGCTCGTCAGACAGACGCAGGTTTGACTGTACGTCGCCTCCGCGCTGGCTCATGCCGTGCACTTCAGCCTGCTTCAGGCTGATGCCTGCCTTTGTTGCTGCTTCGCCTATGATTGTTGCGATAGAGAGAATGCCTTGTCCTCCCACACCGCAGAGTATGATGTCTTTCTTCATTGCTTATGCCTCCTTTGCTTTTTTCGCTTCACGTGCGTGTCTTGCAAATGTCTGTATGCACTCACGGCGCGGTATGATTACGCTTACTCCGTTATATTCTATCTCCTCACGGATGATTCGGGTTATCTCAGGCATATTCTTCGGTAGCGGTACAACGACGCGCACATGCTCTGGTTCAACACCGAGAGCAATGCAGATAGCCTCGAACTTGTTTGTTCCGGCGCTGTCCTGTCCGCCTGTCATGCCTGTGGTGAGATTGTCTGATATAACAACAGTGATGTTTGACTTGTCGTTGACAGCATCAAGCAGTCCGGTCATTCCTGAGTGGGTGAAGGTTGAGTCGCCTATCACTGCGATGGCAGGGAAGAGGCCAGCATCTGCTGCACCTTTCGCCATTGTTATAGAGGCACCCATATCAACACAACTTGAGAGAGCCTTGAATGGAGGCAATGCACCAAGTGTATAACAGCCGATGTCACCGAAGATGCGATGGTCAGGATATTCGGCTGCCACCTCGTTCAGTGCGGCATATACATCGCGATGTCCGCATCCCTGACATAACTGTGGCGGACGTGCTGCGATATTCGTAGCAGGAGCAAATCCCTCCTTCACTGCTATGCCCAGCGCCTTAGCCACATTGTCTGGTGTCAGCTCGCCAGTTCTTGGCAGATGTCCCGTCAGACGTCCGCGTATCGGTGCTTTGTCGCCTATGATGCAGCGTACACCCTCCTCGGCTACAGGCTGTCCGTCTTCTACAACAAGAATCTCGCTGCATTCTTCTGCCAGTGCCATGATCTTCTCTGCAGGAAGAGGATACTGGCTAATTTTAAGTATGTTGGCATTGTCGCCAATGGCTTCCTTTACATAGTTATAGCCTATTCCGCATGCTATGATGCCGAGCGACTTATCGTCAGTGCTTTCAGTCTTATTGAATGGCGAGTTCTCTGACGCCGCCATCATGTCTTTCTGCTTCTCTATGAGAGTGTCATACTTCTTGCGTGCTATGCCCGGCAGCAGTACCCAGCTGTCTGTGCTTGGCGATAGCGCATTCTGGCTCTTGGCTTCACCAATGCTTACTGCAGCGCGTGAGTGAGCCAGACGTGTAACGATTCTGAGCATGACAGGTTCGTGCAAAGTCTCTGACAGTTCAAATGCTGCAGCCATCATGTCGTATGCCTCCTGCTGGTTAGACGGCTCGAGGGCAGGAATGAGTGCAAATTTCGCATAGAAGCGTGAGTCCTGCTCATTCTGCGAAGAGTGCATTGAAGGGTCGTCGGCTGCCAGCACTACCAGTCCGCCTTTCACTCCAGTAATAGCAGAGTTGACGAATGCGTCGGCGCAGACATTCATTCCGACATGTTTCATGCACACCAGCGCACGCTTGCCAGCATAAGACATGCCGAGTGCAGCTTCCATAGCTGTTTTCTCGTTAGTGCACCAGCGTGAGCGTACGTTGCGCTCTTTAGCTAAAGGAGAGTTCTGTATGAACTCGGCTATTTCTGTTGACGGGGTTCCTGGATATGCATATACGCCAGAGAGTCCTGCGTTCAAGGCTCCAAGCGCTATAGCTTCATCTCCGAGAAGAAGTTTCTTTTCCATTGTTCTGTATATATTCTTTTTCTTGTTTCTGCTTCTGTTGTTCCTAATGTAGTGTCATGTTGCTGGCTATAGGCGGCAGAATGTCGCTTCGTCTGCAACGTTTTCTCTGTAGCCTCAGTATCCGCAACTCACGTTTCTTGTTCGATGCGGCAGCCTGACATGCTGATAAAGTTTTGGGGGTGTGTATGGTAGATGAGGTGTAAATCTACTTGTTTCTCTCTCTGTTTGCTCTGCAAAGTTACATAATTTTCTTCAAGTGTTATAATTGTTTGCTATTTTTTTACACATATGTCAGATTTTTTGCCTTATATGTTGTGATTTTTTCGTTAACGACGTGTATTTTCTTTACATTTTGTACTGTTTGGTGGTGTGTGCAGCATAACGTGTTTCTGTACATGACGGAATATTTTCACCTATTTATATAAAGTTCTGACATGTACAAGTACTTAGGTTTCTGTAATTTTTAGTGGTTTTCTTCACGCAGTTGTGCTGGCAATAAGTAATAGAATAATTAAAGGAGAGCAGATGTTTTGCCCTCCTTTAACTATACATTTCCTTTGTGGTTAGTCTTTTTTTATGTTCTTGACAAACTCAGATGGTGTCATTCCGTATTCGTTCTTGAAGTTTTCAGAGAATCGTTTCGGTGAGCTGTAGCCCACATGATATGCTATTTCAGAGATATTCATCTGTGACTTCTCGAGCAGTTGGTATGCACGTTTCAGTCGTATGGTTCGTATGAAGTCGTGCGGCCCTTTGCCAGTTATCGTTACAAGTTTCTTATAGAGATTTGTGCGTGACATTCCGAGATCATGCCCGAGTTGCTCTACAGAATATTCTGTGTCTGCAATATGCTTTTCGACGATGGCTATGGCCTGCTCTACGAATTTCTCGTCAAGTGGAGTGATGGTTATCTCGCTTGGCGCCACTTCTATCTTCTGCCGGAATGTGCGGTGGCTGGTGGCAGTCCAGTCAATGAATTTCTGCACACGAAGTCGGAGATGTTCGATGTTGAACGGCTTTGTGATATAGTCGTCAGCCCCCTGCTGCAGTCCTTCTACTATTGACATATCTGCCGACTTTGCAGTGAGAAGTATGACAGGGATGTGCGACCACTTGATATCTGTTTTTATTTTCTTGCATAGTTCGAGTCCGTCAATCTTCGGCATCATGATGTCACTGACGACCAGATTGACAGTGTTCTTGCGGAGCATCTGTAGAGCTTCTTCTCCGTCAGCGGCTGTCAGTACGTTGTATTCTGTACTGAGGCTGTCGGCAATGAAGGTGCAGAGGTCGCGGCTGTCGTCGGCTACGAGGATAGTAAAGCGAGAGTTGGTCTTTGATTCAGACGATGCTGTGCTATCGTTGTCAGTCGCATCTGCATTGTCATCCGTTGTGTTATTGGTGTCTTCAGGGGTGCCGATACAGTTCTTTGGCAGCGAGACAGTGAATACGGAGCCGCAAGGCGAATTGTCGGTGATGGTGACAGAACCGCCGTGGAGTTTTACGTATTCTTTCACGATATGCAGTCCGATGCCGCTTCCTGCGCTATGGCTCTCGTTGTCAGCCTGATAGAAGCGCTGGAAGATACGTTCCTTGTCTTCGTCGGCTATGCCTTGTCCGCTGTCAGAGACAATAATCTTGATATTGTCGTCGTCGTGTTCGAGCAGTACGCAGATAGTGCCATTATCTGGCGTAAACTTGAAAGCGTTGCTCAGAATGTTGTACATTATCTTATTTATCTTCTCCGCATCGATGACAACATATAGTTTTTCGACATCAGGATGGTACTGGAAAGTCATCTTACGGTCAGCGGCATAGTCAGCGAAAGAATGACATATCTCAGCCAGATAGTGGACGATTTCAATAGACTGCGTATGCAACGACTCAGCTCCGATGTCAAGACGGCGGAAGTCAAGGAGCATGTTTACCTGGTTATATAGCAGCTGCACATTCTTATGCATCATTTTCAGGCGTTTTTTGATGTCGTCATTGAGCGGCTCTTCAAGAAGAGTCTGCAGCGGACTGATAATGAGCGTGAGCGGTGTGCGAAGGTCATGGCTGATATTAGTGAAGAATCTCAGCTTCATGTCAGACATCTGTACCATCTGCTGTTGCTCTATTCTTGCCTGCTGTTCGGCTATGTGCTGCTGCTGGCGTCGCTTTGCTCTCATCCAGAGCAGATATGCCAGAAGAATAGCAAGGGTGATGTAGAGTGTTATCATCGGCCATGACAGGTAGAACGGAGGAGAGACAATAATCTCTAGTTCTGATGTGTCGCCCCACTCGCCGTCTTCTCCGCAAGCTTTTACTTCGAATACGTAGCGGCCTGCAGGAAGAGAATAGAAGCTCACGTTGTTGTCACTTGTGTTTATCCATTCATCATGAAGACCCTTCAGACGATAAGAATATATGACACGATGTGCGGAGATAAGATTGCCAGTAAAGAAATTGATTACCACCTGAAGGTCGTTGTGCTTTAGGCGTAAAGGCGTCTCGCCCCATGATGCACCTTCTTCCAGAACAGCTACGCTGTCGCCTATGCATATATCAGTGAAGAAGGTTTGCAGCTTTTCGCTCTGTGTAAGAGCATGTGATGAGATGACGTGGGTATATCCGTTCTTTCCACCCATGTATACTTCGCCATTGCTGTCGTGTGTTGCGGCGTATGCATTAAAGAACTCAATCTGTATGCCTTCGCTATCAGTATAGTTGCGTACATGGAATGAAATATCGTTATTTCCCTGGTGTGTGGTCTGTATGCAAGACATACCGCGTGATGTGCTCACCCAGATATTGCCATTAGCATCGTTCGTAATAGCTTTGATATTTGTATCGATCAGTCCGGTGCTGCTATCTAAATAATAGATGCTGTCAGTCTTCTGGTCGAATATGCTGATGCCCGTCATGTGTCCTATCCAGAGCATGTGTCTCTTCCTGTCGAAATGAAGCGGACCGATATATTGCTGCAGTAATTTCTGTGTGCCTTTGTTGTTGCCGTATATTATCTCGCTTTCTCTTGTCGCAGGGTCGTAAACCATTATTCCGTAGTATGTTCCGCAGTATATCTTTCCGTGGTTATCTTTCGCGATAGATGTTCCGGAATATGTATGGTTGTTGCTGCTGAACACTTCGCCAGAGCCTTTAGAAATGTCAAAACGTGCTACGGGCTCAAATACTGAGGTATACCAGATGTTTCCGAATCCGTCCTCACACATCTGCCATACGCTATTGTGCGGCAGAGTGCCGTTTTCTGCTGTGTATGATTTCTCTATTTTCTTGCCGTTCATTCTGAGCAGACCGGCATTATATGTACCCACCCACATGGTACCTTTGCGGTCTTCGAGCAGAGAAGATATTGTGATATTTGGCACTTCCGTTTTTTCGATAGTGCCGTCTTTGTGCTCTATGTATAGACCGTTTCCGTCAGTGCCGAGCCATAAGTCTCCATTTCGGTCGAAAAGCATTGTGCTTATGTCGCTATGGAAGTCGTTTCTATGACGGAAGAGATTATATCGCATGTTGCAGTAAGATATTCCGGAGTTCTGGTGTCCCAGCCAGATTGTTCCCTGCCGGTCAGCTGTTATGCATGTGATATTGTCTGATGCAACAGACGAAATGTCACCGTCATTATGTCTCAGATTCTCGAAATGTCCATTGCTTTTATTAAATAGGAAAAGTCCTCTATGGTCTGTTGCAATCCATAAATTTTCCTGTCCGTCGTCGAAAACCTTCCTTATAGCGTTGCTTTCAGATGCGTTCAGAGTTGACGATTGCGTGGTGTTGTCAGGAAGGTAGAACATTGTGGCGTTGCTGGTTCCGAGCGAAGGCATATAACAAATATGTTCGCTCACCATTGAGTATATCCACATCAGACCGTCAGTGTCGATGTATATGCGCAGATGTCCCTTGTCGGCAGTGAATATATCGGGTATTGAGATGCGACGCGCTTTCTGAGAACGGCTGCTAAAATGCCATACGCTTGTGCCATCGGTCATATACACTTCGCCGTCGTGAATATCAGCATGCAGAGTGCGTATGTCTTCTATATCGATTTCTGAACGCCATCGTCTGACGGGAGCATTGCTGCCAATATTCTTGTATTCGATGCTGTCTTTACTGATGAGCCATATTGATCCGTCGGCGTCAGTGCACAATTTGAATTCCTTGCTGAGGCTGAATCCGAGATTATTAAGATACTCGGTGTTGTCAGTGTCAAAATGATTTGTGCGATAGTCATATCTCGCAAGCGGTATGCTGCCCTCAATCCATAAATTACCTAGAGCATCCTCCTGTATGTTGTTGATGTTTATAGCAGCTTTCTCTCTGTCGTTATTGTAGTTGTAGTAAGTCTTTATGCTGTATCCGTCATATCGGTTCAGTCCGTGTGCCGTTCCTGTCCATAGCAATCCTCTGTTGTCTATGTGCATGATATTGACCGAATTGTTTGACAAACCGTCATGAGTTCCCAGTTTGTAGAACCGGAAATCCTGTCCGAAGGCGGTGCAATGGCATAATATCAGTATTGTTAGTAAAAAAGTAGTGAGATGCTTCATGGTTTTCCTTTTCTATATTGTAAGGATGTTTTGCTGTGTATTCAGATTATTGTTAAAGTCGCATTTGCAAAGATATGAAAAACATTCTATACTACCAAAGAAGATAAGGAAAAAAATCAAGAAAGCCTAATAATTTGTTGTAAACACACGAAAAGAGTGGTGTAACGTCAAAGCTGAAGGCAACGATAACGATAACGTCAACAATTAACTTGTCATCTTAAAACATAATGCTATATTTGAAGCGAAAAAATTTGCAGAGAAGCATAAAAATACTTATCTTTGCAGACAATAATCTGTTGTCAATGCGGCATGTGAATCTTTTTGGCGTGAGAGAATTGATGTTGTTCTCTGTTTTCATCTGCATGAAAGATCGTGTTGAGAATAGATATAGGGGCGTTCTAAAAAATACGTCGAGTTGATTTTTGTTCTTCTTTCGTATGTGCTTTTGTAAGTTGAAGAAGGAGCATAGCGGGCTATGTGACTGATGGAACTTGACAAAATGACATCGAAAGAGACGAAAAGCGACCGAAACAGAAACAATAGAATAAGTGAACACTTAAATTCGTAATTTTTAGAACGCCCCTATAATGAAACGAAAACATTAATTACATACGAATCATGAAAAAATTTTTCTTCAGTCTTGCAATGGCAGGACTTTCACTAACAGCAGCTGCCAGCACTGTGAGCGATAATGTCGCACGCTGGTTGCGTGATGTACAGATTTCGCCTGACGGAAAAAATGTAGCATTCTGCTATAAAGGCGATATCTATACCGTAGGAGTAGCAGGCGGAAAAGCAGTGCGCCTGACCACACAGCCATCTTATGAAGCCACTCCGATATGGTCGCCTGATGGCAAAATGATAGCATTCAGCAGCGATCGTCATGGCAATTTTGACGTCTTTGTTATGTCTTCAGAAGGTGGAAAGGCACAACGTCTGACATACAACAGCGTATCTGAGATTCCATCAACATTCACACCTGATGGCAAAAACGTAATGTTCGGTGCGGCAATACAGCCACAGGCAGAAAGCATGGTGTTCTATTCTGGCGCGCAGCCTCAGGTGTATAAAGTAGCTATAACTGGTGGCAGACCAGTGCAGGTGCTGGGCACACCGGCT
>JAFPAS010000248.1 GCA_017424205.1 Prevotella sp.
GAGAACTTAATTTGCTTGATACTACTCAAATCATACTCTTTACTTAACTTTTTATTTCCCCCAACCGCTAAATAGAATACCACAATCTTACGTAACAAAGAAATGTCAACCGTTAGAATTAAATCACTGTGTAATAAATTGTATACATCATACAAATCACGACACGTATGTCGTTCAATAAGCGCCTTAATTTTACTGCCGAACAATTCCATCGGATGAAGAGTCCTGATATTTATATTACTTAGGAAGCTAACTCTTATCTCTCGTTTTTGTGGAATAAAAATATGCTGACGCATTGAATAGTTTATTTCTATTTTTATGTTATCACGGTTACCTGCAGAATTATGATAGAAGAAAACCCACGAATCTAATGAATGAGGATTTTTGGTACTCGGACTAAGACTATATCCTTGACTTGACATATAAGCCAATATCTCTGCATTAATAACTGCACGATGTTGCAACATCCCGTCAAGTGTACAATCTCTGTGAAAATCCAAATCTATATCCACAGACAGTCGTGGCATCTCAAAAACGGTCAGATTAATAGCTGTTCCTCCTTTCAGTACAAGGCAATCACTCAATTTATCATTTTGTGCTATATACTGCAATACATCAACTAAGCGTAAGACTTTCTCTAAGTTATCACGAAGAAAATATGTTTTATTTGCCAACAAGGCTATATCATTTTTATTATACGTGTTCATTCTGGTCTTGATAATTGATTATTAATAAATTCATCGGAGCATATAGTCGCCATACTGCATTAAAGGCTTTGCTATCACCATCTGAGGTTAGATACGTCACACTTTCTTTTGCATATCGCCTACAGTCCTCTATCAAACTGTCCGATACTGGCATATTCAACTGCTCAAACAAAAAACCAGCTTTCTTATATAATGCGATTCTGTTATATGCCCTTAGGACAGCTAACAATTCTACCTCACGAAGATATTGCACACTCCGTAGGCAGTTTACCAATTCTTCCCATCCTCCACACAAATCAATGCGGTCAATGCAATCTATTACAGTGCGCTCTACATTTGTCACACGCACATGCGAATCCGCAATAGGCGTATCTACGCCTATATGCGTTGCAATATTACGGAAAGCATAACTATTTCCATCAAACTCAAACGAATTAAACGATTGTTCGCCACCTATAGACACATCATAATACAACTGATGAGCTAATCCGTGGTACTCCATAGCTGCATGATATGCAACATAGGATGTCGGTGTAATGGCTGATGCTACCTGATATTTGTTGACCTCTGGTAGTGAGGTTGCTATATTGTTTACACAGTACATTCCTCGCCGCACTCTCGACACGTACCCCTGTCGCTGATAACGTGCGAGTAAAGTTTGTGCGCTACGAACATTACCTATTTCTTCCGCTACATCTTGTAATGTAAACAATAATTTTTTATGTAAATATGATAATAATTTCATCTAATTGTTTTAATTTTCCAGCAAAGATACACTAAATTATTGAATTATCAAAGAAAATATAAAACATTTAGCAATAAAAAACATGTTGATAGCAACGAGAACAGGATGCAGATTCGATGAAAGCAATTCTGCGAGTAAGCGAGAGCTGAGATGAGTTTACTCAATCTTTGCCGAGCGAAAGGGGTTGTATCAAAAGTAACAGACACGCCTCCCTTTTAGCAATTACAAATATATAATATTGAAATTCTATATTATATACTAAAGAGCATAAACAGAAAAAGGCTTACGATTACTCGTAAGCCTTCTCTGTAGCGGGAGGGGGTCACGATCCCTCGACCTCCGGATTATGAATCCGACGCTCTAACCAGCTGAGCTATCCCGCCATCATTTTATTAGCGGGTGCAAAGGTACGACTTTTTTTTTACACTGCAAAACTTTTACAACTTTTTTTTACTCCTTTAGTGCGTTTTTTTCGTTTATATCGAAAATTATTCGTACTTTTGCACCTTGAAAGCTATATATACATATTAAATATAGCCTACTCTATCTTAACCGATAGCAAAAAATATCACCCTACGGCAAGCGAAGTACACTCTGCGCCGCAAAAATATTTCCGATACGGAAGGAAAATACCCAAACAATGTTCAGAATCAAACGCCTTGACATATTCATAGCAAAACAGTTCGGACTGCTCTTTGCCGGAACATTCTGCATCAGCCAGTTTGTGCTGATGATGCAGTTCCTATGGAGATATGTGGACGAACTGATAGGAAAAGGTCTCTCGCTCGATGTGCTGGCTCAGTTCTTCTGGTATATGGGACTGATGCTTGTGCCACAGGCGTTGCCTCTTGCCATCCTGCTGTCGTCACTGATAACATTCGGTAATCTTGGCGAGAGCTCTGAGCTGACAGCGATAAAGGCTGCAGGCATTTCGCTGATGCAGGCGTTCCGCTCGCTCATCGTAGTGACGCTGCTCATAACTCTTGGCTCGTTCTACTTCCAGAACTACATCGCCCCAGAAGGAAACAAGAAGCTGGCGCAATTGCTCGTAGCTATGAAGCAGAAGAATCCAGAACTGGAGATTCCAGAAGGAATTTTCTACGACGGCATTCCTGACTGTAACCTGTATGTGCAGAAAAAGGATATGAACACCGGCATGCTATACGGTGTAATGATATACCGCATGACAGGCTCATTTGAAGATGCTGCGATCATACTTGCTGATAGCGGCAGACTGCAGTCGACTGCTGACAAGAAGCATCTGTTGCTACAGCTATATTCGGGAGAATGGTTTGAGAATATGCGCTCACAGGAGTTTGCAGGAAACGCCAGTGTGCCATATCGCAGGGAGAGTTTCGTAACCAAGCGTATCCTGCTTGACTTCGACACAGAGCTGAATATCAATAACGATGTGTTTGCCGGTGACGCACGCGGCAAAAGCCTTGCCGACATCAGAAGCGGACTGGAGAAGACGCAGCTGGCACTCGACAGCATCGGACAAGGCATACACCGAGATATCAACAAGCAATACTTCACACGATACATAGGCGAGAAGAAGGACACTATAGAAGGCGAAAAGCTGCTGAAGAACGCAAAGGGTGCGCAATATAACACTGACACGCTGTATGACAGGCTGACTTCAGAACAGAAAAAGTTTGTCATCAAACAGGCTTTGAGCGAAGCAAGAATGGTAAGAGACTATCTTTCGTTCGGAAGTATCATGGCTAAAGATGGTAACAGAAACGTCAGAGAGCATTATCTTGAATGGATAAACAAATATTCTACGGCTCTGCTGTGTCTGGTATTCTTCTTTATCGGTGCGCCGCTCGGTGCTATCATTAGAAAAGGCGGACTCGGTGTACCTGTCATCATCTCGGTATTCGTGTTCATTATATACTATGTGCTGGATAACACCGGATTCAGAATGGCACGTCTGGGTGAATGGCCAGTATGGATTGCGAAGTCAATAGCGCCGCTTGTGCTTGTTCCAACCGCAGTATTCTTCACGTACAAAGCGAACAAGGACTCTATGGTCTTTAACATTGACGCATACAGAAACTTCTTTATGGCACTGCTCGGCTTGCGCTCTAAACGAAGCGTTGGAATGAAAGAGGTTATTATATGCGAGCCAAACTATGCTGAAGACAGAGTTATCCTGCAGCAGATTACGGAAGATGTGGTGGCATATAACAAGCAAAGAAAACTGTATCTCATGCCGAACATCATACGAACATTCTTCAAGGATGACCCTGACCATGAGATTGAGCGCATAAGCGCTGAACTGGAAAAGATCATTGCTGACCTTGCTAACACAAAAGACCACAGCATAATAAAACTGCTGGGTCAGTATCCGGTCATGTCGCTGACGGCGCACACACAGCCGTTCAGCAAGAAATGGGCAAACATAACATCGTTCATTGTTCTGCCCGTCGGAATAGTGCTGTATATAAGAATGTGGTGCTTCAGACTCAGACTTCTGAAAGACCTTAAGGCGATACACACTATTAACGACGGTATTATCAGAATTATCGACACGAAGTTTGTAAAGAGCGATAATATAACTCAAGTTTCGAATGTTGAGAAAATAGAGGACGATACTTTTTGAGAAGTTATAGGAAGATACTTTTTGAGAAGACAGAGGAAGTTAAAGGAAGATATGCCGCTTTAGACGGCGAAGATAAAGGACGATACTTTGGCATGCGGATGTTCTGCATCAAAACAAATGTCATTTATCTCCTTCTATC
>JAFPAS010000249.1 GCA_017424205.1 Prevotella sp.
CACACACTCAGCATACTGCTGCGGTGTTTCAGGCAGACAGGCTGTCACGGCGTTGATATCGTTCTTCGGGAATATCACGAGGCAAGAGCCGTTAGCCGGAAGCGTGATGCTCACTGAAGCACCCTCTGTTCCTTGTGTAACAGCCGCCTTACGTAGCGTATTGCCTACAGCGCAATAGATGTATGCTGTGCCGTTGGCAGTATCGCGGAACGCAGCATTGAACGTGCGCTGTTCATCCTTCTGATTTGAAATGAAATATATCTCTCCTTCTGCTGCGCTGCGGTGTGCATATGCCACATTCTCTGGCAGCACCACGTCGCGCTTTAGTCCGAATGCTGTAAAATCGTCGGCTGTATATGTATTCTCTATGACAGCCACGCCTCCACGCTTCAGTTCGTCAATCTTCTTCTGCACCTCTGGCGAATATCCGTTGAACGATGGCACCATCAGTCGTTTGCCTGGCAGCACCACGACACGGTATCTTGCACCGCCTGGCAGCACCATGCATCCGTCTTCTACTTTTGCCAAACGCAGCAGCACATCAGGGTTGAATGAGTCATACTGATATCCACGCATGCTGTTCACCCAGTCTTTAGTGTCGACAATGCCTGCCGAGTGGTTGACGCCAACAGGACTCTCCTCCATCGGTTCGCCGACATTAGCCATGCGCTTAGCCTCTGACGCCACACGAGCCTTGCCGAAGATGCCTGGCAACATTGGCACCAGACGCTCTGGCAGTACCGAACGGCGTGGCATCTCCTCGCCGATGAATACCGCTACATCCTGCACCGGACGTCCCTGCTGCAGCAATGCTGAGCAGCGTGTGATATAGTCGACAAACGGACGTGACTCCTCATACCATATCTGGTCGCGCTGGAAGAAAAGTCCTATGCCGTCGAGCGTCATGCCAGGTTTGCGGTCGAGCCATGGATTGTGTGTGTTGACATGGAAGAACAGTCGGTTCATGCCCATAGCGAAATTGCGGTCGAGCAGTGTCTTTATCATAGCAGGATGCTCGTCCCATACGCCGCGCACCTCAGTAAATCCTTCTGCCTGAACGATATTCTTGCCGTAGATATGTGCTCCGCTGATGGCATCGAGCATATCGTTCGGCTTATCGTGTGTAGGCGAGTTGAGCCAATATTCTCCCATAGGGTAATCGGCATAGCGGTAGTGGTCGAGTCCGTCGGCACACATTGTAGGCGCGATGCTCTCGCTTGAGAACTTCATGCCCAAACCCTCTGCTCTCTGACGCAGCGTGGTGAAGAATATGTCGTTGATAAGATCGTTAATAGTCAGACGCACGTCACGAAGCACACGCTCTGTCTCTGCCGCACTCTCTAAAGGAATGCCTGCCATGACAGGCAGCCACGGCATGAGGTCGTAGCCACGACGCTGGCGGAACTCACGAGCGAAATTCTCCGACCAGTTCTGGCAGCCGCACTCCCAAGAGTCGATGTGCATGTACTTCAGTGCACGGGCTGAAGGCAGCGCAGCAAACTTCGCAAACCAGTGGTCGACAAGCTTATTTACTGCAGCCTGTGAGAATTTGTCACATTCCAGACCTTTTCCTCCGCCTGCAGTAGCATTAGTGTGTCCTGTTGTGGCATGTCCCATGCGTATGATGCGATACTGTCCTGCTGGCAGCGTGGTGGTCATCATATTGTTAGCGTCGAAAGTGACAGGTATGACGCTGCCTAACGGAGTGCATAGTGTCTGAGGTAGCTGTTTCGCTGTAGTCTCCTCTGCTACTCTCCATACGTATGCCGCCTTGCCTTCCCACTGATGAATGCGTGGATCCTGACGGAACTTTATAGCACGCAGTCTCAAGACTGCTTTCCATTTCGCAGCATCAAGGTCTTCCGAACCAGGTTCTGTGCCTTCTGGTGTCCATGAGAAGCGATAGAAACGTGCCTTCATGCTATCATGTTCAGGCAGTGCGAAGGTGTTCTTGGCATCGGTGTTCTGCCATCCCTGACGTGCAGGGGCGAATGTTGTGAGATATGTGAAATTCTCTCCGTCTGCACTTGCCTCAACCTTCAGGCGCTGACACTGTATATTCGTACCAGCAGGAGTAATCTCGACGTTGCGGATGCGTACTCCCTCTTCAAACTCAAACGTGAACCAGCATGGCTCGTTGGCGCGCACAAGATTCTTCTCGTCAGGCAGAATGCTCGCTGACTTTGTCAGTTTGAGAGGCGCAACCTCCGTACGATTGTAATCAACAGGTATGGCATATGCCGCAATATCCTTTGAGCCTTTGGCAGCCTGAAGCATCACAAGCGGCTCAAAAACTGTAGCTTTCGCCATGCCGCGACGCATACGA
Source organism: Prevotella sp. (assembly GCA_017424205.1). Classification (GTDB taxonomy): domain Bacteria; phylum Bacteroidota; class Bacteroidia; order Bacteroidales; family Bacteroidaceae; genus Prevotella. The sequence goes on from JAFPAS010000249.1 coordinate 2,327, forward strand.
CGGTTAAGCTTCTGTGGTTCTGCTATACGGACAATTGTATCTGTATAGACAATCTTCTGCATTGACTCCTCTGGTGTGAACCATGGACCGCCGGCAAGGGCGAAGCCGTCGCAGATATGCACACCAAGTTCAAGACCGAGCGAGTCTGCGCAGTGCATGGCATACTCTACGACATCCCAGAACTCAGGTGAAAGCTGTCGTGCCTGTCCGCCGTACTCTGGTTTCTCGTCAACGCCACGTATCGGCATCAGGTATGTGCCTCGCAGTCCCACACGCTTCATGCCTTCAAGGTCGGCACGTATAGCGGGCTTTGTCACAGCACCATACATCCAATACCAGAAACTGAAGGGCTGTCCGTTGTTCACCACTCGTGTACCTTCTGCGTTCATGCCCACCGAACACAAAAGGAGGAATAACGATATTATTGTCTTTTTCATATTATTAGTTTTTTGTTGTCAAGTTAAGGAGATGACAAACTGATAGTTTATAAGTAGTAATTGATGAGTTTTTAGTTTGCCTGTTTTGAGCATTCTACTGTTCTCATTCCTCTACAATCTATTATCTATGCTCTATATTAAAGCCTGTAAGCGAAGCCTGTTAACACATTAAACAATGTTTGTTTTTGAGCTATGATTCATGTTTTCGCTATCATCATTGTTCGCCATCATGTCTTTCAGCTACAAATATACTAATAATATTTGAAACCATGAAATACTTGCCTACGTTTTTTGTGCGTATCATCATTTATCCCC
>JAFPAS010000250.1 GCA_017424205.1 Prevotella sp.
GTCTTTTCGTCTTTCAGAGATATACTTAAACAGCGTCATCAACACTGAGTAGACCATTCCCGAAAATGGATAAACCCATATAGGTATCTCACATATGCATCTGCCAGTCACCCAATCGACGAATAGCGTTAATAGGATACCGATAAAGAATGCCGCAATGGCATAGCTAATCAATTCTTTTGTGTACGGTTTCATCGTAAATAGTTTTTTAGTTTATAAATATAATTTGCTGTTGCTGATAATGCTTTCATCAATTCTACCATATTCTGCATGCTACACAAGCTATGCATCTCTGTCAAGGCGCAGCACCTGCGTACAGTAGTCGCAGACAGCCATGCGATGTGTGATGAATATGACTGTTTTGTCCTGACGCTTCATGATGTTCTGCAGCAGCTGGCGCTCTGTTTCAGGGTCAAGGGCGGAGGTTGCCTCATCGAAAAGCATGACAGGACGGTCACGAAGCAGTGCACGTGCAATGGCTATACGCTGCATCTGCCCTTCTGATAGTCCGCCGCCGCCCTCAGAGCACAGCGTGTCAAGCTGCTTCGGCAGTGTGAAGACAAAATCTGCGCAACTCGTATAGAGTGCACGGCGTAACTCATCGTCTGTGGCATCGGACTTGGCAAGCAGCAGATTGTCACGTATGGTGCCGCTAATAAGCGTATTGCCCTGCGGAACATAGACAAAATTGCAACGATGCAGATGTGTCACCTCGGTAGCATGCTGTTCGTCCTTCCCTATCATCACACGGCCTTCTGTGGGACGTGTGAGGGCAAGCAGCAGGCGTATGAGCGTAGTCTTGCCCACTCCAGTCTCGCCTATCACAGCAGTAGCTGTGGCTGGGAGGAAAGAGTATGAGAAATGGTTGAAGACAGTATGCTCGTCGTCTGCATATCGGAATGTCACATTGTCGAGATATACTCCGCATGGAGCATCAACAGCAAGCGGTTCACCAGTTTCTTCTTCCGGAACATCCTCCAGTTCCATGAGTCGCTCGGCAGCTGTCAGCACTGACACTGAGCGCGGCAGGAGTTTTGCCAGACTGCGTGCCGGCCCCTGGATTTTCATTACAAGCTGCATGAATGCTGTCATGCCACCGAAGGTCAGCGTTCCAGCAGAAAGACGCACCGCACTCCATGCAAACGTAAGAAGGTAAGAAAACGCAAATCCGAAATTCATGGTGAAGTTTGAGAGCACAGAGAACATCGTCCGGCGAACGATGTTATGACGCAGTTCGGCATGCGATGCTGACAGACGCCCTATCATGGCGCTGTCGCTTTCAAGTGTCTTGATGAGAGTAGCATGCTGCACCGTCTCCTGCATAACTGACTGTATCTTTGAGTCGGAGTCGCGGACATCACGATTCAGCCTTCGCATCTTCTTCACATAGAACTTGCTTAGCAGCACACAAACCGGCACTATAGCTATGGTTATAAGCGCCAGCAGCGGGTCCATGGTGTAGAGATATGAGAAAGCTCCGAGGAAGAGCATGAGTGTTGCGAGTGCGCTCGGGAGGGTCTCGGTAAGAAATCCTACGACAACACCGACATCGCCCTCAAGCCTGTTGATAGTGTCACCACTATGGCGCACATTGCGTGCCTGCCATTCAGAACGCAGCACACGCTCAAGCATTACCTGTTGCAGTCGGTTCTGCGCCTTCACACCTAACAGGCTGCGCACCCAGACGCTTGACACACCAAGCAGGAAATCAGCAAGTATTATGCCGCCCATAAATGCTATGGCAAGATACAGGTTGCCTTCTGTCTCGTGCGACGCAACATCTATGGCATGCTTTACAGCATAGACCGACAGCAGCGACGCAGCAACCTGCATAATGCCTATCAGGGCATTAAGGAACATCTGCAGACGATTGCCTCGAGCTATCGTCCACAGCCATTTCGCTATTGTCAATATTGATTTCTGTGTTACCAAAGGAATAATTAAATGAAAAATTCTGCGAGTAAGCGAGACCAAAGATAAGTCATTCCCGATCATCAATCGTCTACACGTAACCTTTGCAAAAAATATGCCATGCAAGGAGGAGAAAACAAAGTCAACAGGAAGTAGAATCGGTAAAACAAATTATTAATCCGTTCTCTGACCTACCCTCTGATGTCTGCTCCCCACATCATCTTCTCGCGCAGTGTGCCAACATAGTTGTGGCGGCGACGCTTAACAATCTGTACTTCATACGATGCCTTGCGAATATGAAGGCGTACGCTCTCTGGCAATTTCTCCGAACGGCCGTCTATTGCCACAAGGAAATTGTGAGAGCGACTCTCAACATCGAGCGTCACTTCAGCCTGTGCCGGAACAACTATCGGGCGTATGTTAAGACTGTGAGGCGCAACGGGAGTAAGACAGAGCACATCTGTCTGCGGCATGATGATCGGACCGCCATTAGAAAGCGAATAGGCTGTAGAACCCGTCGGAGTAGATATTATCAGTCCGTCAGCCTGATACGTCACAAGGTTCTCGCCATCGAGTTTAGTATGTATTGTTATCATTGAAGCATTGTCTTGCTTCAGCACGGCAATATCATTAAGCGCACAGCAGCAGCCTGACAGCGTGCCGCCTTCAAGCGTCACTTCTATCACGGCATGCTTCTCAGCGATATATTCGCCAGCATAGAGCATATCAACGGCCTTCTCTATCTCCGTCGGAGTGATGTCAGCAAGATATCCCAGTCTGCCCATATTGACTCCGATAATCGGAACATTGCGGGCGCCAACCTTGCTGGCAGCCTTCAGCAGCGTACCATCTCCGCCCATAGATATGACAAAGTCGACATCAAAATCAAGATATGAAAATGTTCCTGTTGCCGGCACATGCACACGCTGTCCCTCAGTGAGAAACCTGTAGAATGTCTCTTCTACATATACTTCTGCCTTCTTTTCGCTAAGCAGCGAAAAAAGTTTCTGTGCCGCTGTGGATTTTCTTGTCTGGAATTCGTTACCGAATACAGCAAAAGATAACTTTTTCTTCATTATTGTATGTTAATTTCATTGCAAATTGACAAATCTTTCGTATATTTGCAGTTGCAAAGGTAACAATTAAAATTTATAATAAAGAACAATCATGGCAAAAGTTTATGAATTTATATCTAACGGGACAGAAGAAGTGGAAGCGCTGATTCCTGTTGACGTATTAAGAAGGGCTGGAGTGGAAATTATTATCGTATCGACCACTGGACAGCAGATTGTAACTACCGCACACGGAGTGAATATTGTCGCTGACGCTATGATTGAGGATATATGCACTGACGACGCTGACCTGCTGATGATTCCAGGAGGACTGCCAGGAGCAGAAAATCTATGCAATCATCCTTTGGTGCGCGAGGCGATAAAGAAGCAGTATGACGCAGGAAAACTGGTAGCTGCAATATGTGCCGGACCAATGATATTTGGCTCGTTGGGCATATCTGAAGGAAAGCGATGCACATGCTACCCAGGCTTTGAAGACTATCTGACTGGCGCAACATATACCGGCGAACTCGTTACTGTTGACGGCAACGTCATCACAGGCGAAGGCCCTGCTGCGACATTCTGCTATGCCTATACTCTGTGCGAAATGCTGTGCGGCAAAGCAACAGCAGAGGCACTGAAGGAAGGAATGATATATAACCACCTCATGGAGGGAAAATAACTCTGACCGAAGCACTGAATAGAAATCTATAACGAATTGCAGCAAAAGCCGAAACTCCCTCCTACCCTGCTTTTGCTGTTTTCATGAATGTCACGAACAATACTCTCCACATGGCAGATTTCTTCTCGCAAGACATAAAGTATCTCTCTGGAGTAGGACCTAAGAAGAAGGAAATACTCGCACGCGAACTGGGCATAGACACCTATGGCGGACTTGTTGAGCACTATCCTTATAAATATGTGGATAGAAGCAAAGTCTACACCATCGGCAGCATGTCGGGAGAAATGCCGTATGTGCAGATAAGAGGCACCATTCGCTCGTGGGACGTGTATGACACGGGAAAAAAGCAGAAACGCTATGTGGCACACTTCTCCGACGGAACAGGATTTGTCGATCTTGTGTGGTTCCGTCATGGTCAGTATGCATACGAAGGATTGAACATGCACACCGAATACATAGTGTTCGGAAAACCTGTAGTATATCAGGGGAGATATCAGTTCTCACATCCCGACATCGACGAGGCAAGCAAACTCGAACTCTCTGAAATGGGGCTGCAGCCGCACTACATGACAACGGAGAAGATGAAGAATGCCGGACTGTCATCGCGCGGAATGGAACGACTGACAAAAACGCTCGTGACAAAGATGCCAGAACTGCAGGAGACTCTCCCTCGATTCATAACAGAGCAGTACAACCTCATATCACGTACCGATGCCATAAGATGGATACACTATCCACGCACTAACGAACAGATGGCGGCGGCACAGAAACGTCTGAAATTTGAAGAGCTGTTTTATGTGCAGATGAATATCGCACGCTATATACACGACAAGCATCGCACATTCAGAGGATACCAGTTTACTACTGTGGGAGAGCCGTTCCACATGTTCTACAAAAACAATCTTAAATTCGAACTGACAAACGCACAGAAACGTGTGATACGCGAGATACATGACGACATGCGTTCGGGCAAACAGATGAACCGTCTGTTGCAAGGCGACGTAGGTTCGGGCAAAACACTTGTTGCTCTGCTCACCATGCTGATAGCCGTGGGCAACGGATTCCAGACTGTCATCATGGCGCCAACTGAAATTCTGGCTGAAC
>JAFPAS010000251.1 GCA_017424205.1 Prevotella sp.
CTTATTTTTTATAACAAATGTATAGTATAAGCAGCACAATTTGGAACTTGTAATTGTTTTATCTTCAATTTTACATAAATCACGAGCAACTTTCTCAACATGACATCACATGTCATACTTTCTGAACACAAAAGCACATGCCGTAACTACAATTCCAGAATCACGACGTCACATTTAATAAATAGGGAGTTATGATAGGGAGTTATGAAAAGGAGTTATGAAAAGGAGTTATGAAAAGGAGTTATGAAAAGGAGTTAATTGGCAAGTTATACGATGGGAGTTAGGCTAGCAAAACTGGACGAATAACTTGGATGTTGTCTTTCTATACTGTATTGCCTTCTTATAACTCCCACCTACAAAGCGAGTTTACTTCCATTTTACGTCTCTTTAATCAAAGGAACTTCAGTAATATATAATAAGGTGTCAAAAATGTCTGATCGTTATTAAAATAAAAAGTTCTGCATAACAAGACGAAATGAATATCTTACACGTCACACTATGCAGAACTCTATCAGGACCTATATCATTGTGGGCATCATTGCTTCTCAGAGAATAATACCTTATTTATATGTCGTATCACCTTGCAAGGATTTCCGGCAGCAACCACATTTGCAGGAATATCCTTTGTCACAACTGAACCTGCTCCAATAACAGTACCATCGCCAATTGTGACTCCTGGAAGAATCACCACATTTGCTCCTATCCAGCAACCGTTTCCTATGGTTATGGGCAAAGCATAAGTACGGCAGAAATAGCCCTCGTCTCCAACATCATGGTTAGGAACAAGCCTGTCAGCCAATTCAACTGGATGAGTAGCCGTTGTCAGATGAACACAAGGTGCAATTAGTACATTCGACCCTATAGTTATGCGATTACAGTCAATAAAGGTGCAATTCATATTTATTGACACATTAGAGCCCACAAATATATTCGTACCGAACCCGCAAACGAAGTTATCGCCGACACTTACATTCTCCCCTATTGCTCCAAACATTTCCTTAAGCATTCTGCGGCGTTCTCCACCTTCGTTATAAGGTATAGCATTATACTTCTTGCACCATTCAGACGCTTTTGCTTTGCCGGCAATAAAAAACGGGTCATGACAATCATAGCATTCGCCCGCCATACATTTCTCTAGTTCCGATTTCATATTACAACTATATTATGTTATGTTTTATCATGGTTCTGGGTTAAGCCTTCCCCTTACTGCACAGAAGAAAAACGAGCAGCACACCTCAGAAGACGACTCGTACTTCTGCACAGCCATCGCGAATATGCCTCGCTTATAAAGAAAAAAGAGGGCTTTCACGAAGAAAACCCTCAGTAAAAAACTGTGCGCCTGATAGGACTCGAACCTACACGTCGCAAAACACCAGATCCTAAGTCTGGCGCGTCTACCAATTTCGCCACAGGCGCTTGCTGCAAAAGCATGCTACTATCGTCAGCAGAAGAATGTACCAAACGAGCTTTACTGCGACATACTTTTCCGCATTGCGGATGCAAAGTTACACATTTTATTTTGATTGAGCAAGAGGAAACGCTATTTTTTTAGTTTCGCATCTAAAAAAGAGCGGCAGCAGGATTAAAAAAAACGTACGTCTTAAGAATTAAATATATCTGCAGGGGGCGTCAGAGAATCTCCTCATAGAGAGAACGTAACAGGACGAGAGGCGGAAAAGAAATGAAAGCGGGACGGGCAAAACTATCTGTGTGCCCGTCCCGCTTTGCGTGTGGTCTATCTCCTTGCCTGCCATACATCAGCCAGTGTGAGGTCGAATATCAGCGTGCTGTATGCGGGGATATTGTCTCTCTCTGACTTTCCGTAGCCTAATGTGTATGGCATATACACTCTCCAGCGGTCGCCCGTTTTCATGTGCATCAATGCTGTTGCGAACCCGTCGACGAAATTGCTCACAACACCTTTTGCCGGTTGCATAGTCAAGAGATTGTAGTCACCTGTCCATGATGCATCAAACTTTAATCCCTCGGTGTATGTCACGCTTGGAATCAGACTGCCGCTGTAATGCATCTTTACAGAGTCAGTATACAGCGGACACACATCTCCTGCGCCCTTTGCGAGCACCTCGACAACGATATAGTCATTGCAATCAATTGACCCATCTTTCTTCGAGTATGAGCGTATGACCTTCCACTGAGAATCGCCGTTATCAGCAGCCTGTTTCGCCTTTGTATATATAGAGGTGAAATATGCGTCGTTGCGCTCCTTCCAATTGGCGAACTCATCTTGTTCGCCGCTTGTTTCGCTACATGATGTGAATACAAGGGCAACGGCAAACAGGATGAAATAAATCATTTTGTTCATAATGTGCATGTACCAGTATTTAAGAAATTAGAGTAGTGAGGCGTAGTATTGTTCGTTATCCGAACAGCACAAGACGCCCCTGCCACCAATGTTTCAGGCACTAATATCAAAAGAAGAAAATTACTTCAGATTCTTCAAGAGGCTTGCTATGCTCACCTTGTCCTCGATAATGCCTCTGAGGTCAGCGATATTAACGCGTTCCTGCTCCATTGAGTCACGATGACGCAGAGTGACTGTATTATCCTCGAGAGTCTGGTGGTCAACAGTAACGCAATATGGTGTTCCGATGGCATCCTGACGACGATAACGCTTGCCAATCTGATCTTTCTCCTCATACTGGCAGTTGAAGTGGAACTTCAGTCCGTCGATAATCTCACGTGCCTTCTCTGGCAGCCCGTCCTTCTTTGTGAGAGGGAACACTGCAAGTTTTACAGGAGCAAGTGCAGCTGGCAGACGCAGCACTGTGCGAGTCTCGCCGCTCTCAAGCTTCTCCTCCTCGTAAGAGTGACACATAACTGAGAGGAACATACGGTCAACACCGATAGATGTCTCGATAACATATGGTGTATAGCTCTCGCCGCATTCAGGATCAAAATATTCAATCTTCTTGCCAGAGAACTTAGCATGCTGTGAAAGGTCGAAGTTGGTACGAGAGTGTATGCCCTCAACCTCCTTGAATCCGAATGGCATATGGAACTCAACGTCAGTTGCGGCATTAGCATAGTGTGCCAGTTTGTCGTGGTCGTGGAAACGGTAATTCTCTTCTCCGAATCCGAGAGCCTGATGCCATGCCATACGGCGCTCCTTCCACTCCTTGAACCATTCAAGCTCTGTACCAGGCTTCACAAAGAACTGCATCTCCATCTGCTCGAACTCACGCATACGGAATACGAACTGACGTGCAACAATCTCATTACGGAAAGCCTTGCCTATCTGAGCAATGCCGAAAGGCACCTTCATACGGCCTGTTTTCTGCACGTTAAGATAGTTGACGAAGATTCCCTGTGCAGTTTCAGGACGCAAGTATATTGTTGACGCACCCTCTGCTGCAGCGCCCATCTCTGTCTTGAACATCAAGTTGAACTGACGAACGTCGGTCCAGTTGCGTGTGCCAGATATCGGACATACAATCTCCTCATCGAGAATAATCTGCTTCATGCCATCAAGGTCGATGCCACCCTCAGCATTCATAACCTCCTGAAAGCGTGTGTGCAGAGCATCACGCTTCTGCGCGAGTTCGAGCACCTTTGGTGATGTAGCACGATACTGCTCCTCATCGAAGTTCTCCTTGAATCGCTTACGTGCCTTCTCCACCTCTTTCTCGATTTTCTCATCATACTTCGCCATCTGGTCTTCAATCAAGACATCAGCACGATAGCGCTTCTTTGAGTCGCGGTTGTCAATGAGAGGGTCGTTGAAGGCATCTACATGTCCTGATGCCTTCCATATTGTTGGATGCATAAAGATGGCAGAGTCAATGCCCACGATATTCTCATGGAGCAGCACCATATACTGCCACCAATACTGTTTGATATTATTCTTCAGTTCTACACCATTCTGACCGTAGTCGTACACGGCGCCGAGACCGTCATAAATTTCTGACGATGGAAATACGAAGCCATACTCTTTGCAGTGGCTCACAATTTTTTTGAAAACGTCTTCTTGTGCCATTATGTTTGTATTCTTTTAAAAAACTTGTGCAAAGTTACTGCTTTTTTCTGTAATTCTATAAGTTTTTATTTTTTTTCTAATAAAATAATGTAAGATTTTCAAGTTATTCACATTTTCTACCTGATAGCAGCACATGCTTTTATATAATTACCACACCACACAGTCCTGTCTGTCTGCATGGATGGCAAGGCTGCAACATCTGACATAAGAGCGACTGACAAGAAAACATAATGCAAGAACTTCTATCCTAACCAAAGACGAACCAACACACCAGTCAACACGTCAGCCAAGCGCAGCGAAATATCACCTAATGTAATATTTTTGCACCATAAAACATAAAAATGTAATTATATTTACCGATATTCAGAATAAATTAGTA
>JAFPAS010000252.1 GCA_017424205.1 Prevotella sp.
CTGCGATGGTCTGGGCGATTGCCTGCCTGCATGCCCCATGAATGCTATCTCCTTTGAGGAGCGGGAAGCACCTGCCTATAACGAAGCGGCTGTGCTGGCCGCCAAGAAAGCAAAGGAGGCCGGAATCCATGAATCTGGTCACTCTTGCAAGATGTTTGAAGTGGGTAATCAGTTCTTTATAATTCGTTTGATGGTGTATATTAAACCTATTCCATAAATCTCCGCATATAACCACACCTCCGAAACCTTCGTCATGAGCCCATTTTACGTTGTCAGCATTCATGCCTCCTAAAGCATATACATGCTTATCTATTAGTCCTTTGCGTGAAGCTTCATGTATTTCTTCTGTTGTAAATTTTGACTTCACTTCGGGTTGGTGCAAGCTGTCGAATATGTCATGCAGAAATACATACTGACTATGTTTTTTTATATCTTTCAGATGTGACAGTTCCATGCAGCTTCTGCTGACCTTTCCTTTGTATCCCTGTGGAACTTCCTGATTTGGGTCGTCAATGTGTATGCCGCATAAATCAAACTCCTGCTTCATATAGTAATGCTCATGTATCACAATCTGTCTGTGATATTCATCAGGTATCAATGTTAGCAGACGCTCCATATATAGAGGTTCAGAACCAGGCTTATATAGATGCAGCAAATCCAACCCCTCGTCGAATAGAGCCGTGATAATTTTGTCTTCTTCAACGAAAAATTGTGGTTGTGATATCAATACAAGTTTCATGTTCTTTCGTTATTTTGCTGCAAAATTATTAAAAAAGTGTCAAACTGCAAAGAGTTGTGTGCTAATATTATATAAAAAGTGTCAATCCCAATGTCCTTAATGGCTCTCGATGCAATAAAATTGACTATAGATAATAATATGCGTATTGTTTAGGGGTATATAGCATTTTTCTTTGTTTATGAATTTTGCTATATTTTCCCCTTCTCTTTATCTTGCTATTATTGTGATCAGTTATCTATGTTCGTTTCTGTGTGGCTTCCCTGTCTTTCGTGCGTTATTTGTTCGGTGTTTATCTTTAGGCGTCAAATTTCGGTCATATCTTGCAGTTTGTTTTCCGTATAGAGCTTCTATGAGGTCAGGACGTCCCATGCTTCGCAATGTTCTTTCGATGTGTGGTCGTTGTTCTGGCTTGTACCAGAAAAAGAACTGTCGTTGGTCGAGTTTCTCTTGTGGGGTTTTCGCAGAGAATACCTTTTCCATAGTGTATGGGTCGTATCCTGTATACCATGTTTCAGTTGCAACGGTCATAGGCGTTGGCGTGAAGTCCTGTACTTGTTCGAGATGGAAGTCAAGCCCTTTTGTGACTACAGCCAGTTCTGCCATGTCTTCTGCTCGGCATCCAGGGTGAGAACTGATGAAGTATGGTATGATTTGCTGTCGCAGTCCTTCTTCTCGACATATGCGGTCGAAGATGCGTTTGAATTCCCGGAACTGTTTAAATGGTGGTTTTCGCATGAGGCGCAGGACATTGTCTGAAGTATGCTCAGGAGCAACTTTCAATCGTCCGCTCACGTGATTTGTTATAAGTTCATGAGTATACGCTTTTGCGGCTTCGTTAGATTTTGGGTCTTTGGCATGGTGTAGCAGCAAATCGTATCTTACTCCAGAGCCAATAAAACTTTTCTTAATGCCAGGCAGATCGTCAACACTTCTGTATATTTCAATGAGCTTGCTATGATCTGTGTTAAGATTCGGACATATAGCGGGACTTACACAAGATGGTCTGCGGCACGCTTCGCATGCTTTAGAATTAAGACCTTTCATGTTGTACATGTTAGCTGAAGGTCCCCCGAGATCTGACAAATAGCCCTTGAAATCTGGCTGTTTGATTATTTCCTTTACTTCTCTGATGATGCTTTCCTTCGAACGAGATGTGATGAATTTGCCTTGATGCGCAGAGATCGTACAGAAGGCGCACCCCCCGAAACATCCGCGATGAATATTGACGGAGAATTTAATCATGTCAAAGGCGGGAATTCTTTTCCCCTTATACTTTGGATGTGGCTGCCGTGTGTATGGATAGCTATGCGACCGGTCGAGCTCTTCTGTTGTCATGGTAGGGTATGGAGCATTGACAACGGTATACATAGAGTCAACCTCTTGTATGATTCTCTGAGCATGAATCCTATTTGACTGTTCCTCTATATGCTTGAAATTTTCAGCCTGTGCCCTTTTACTTGCTAAGCATTCCTCATGAGAGTGCAGCAAGATGTCGTCGCTTGTAAGACCATCTGGGATATCCTCTTTGCTGCATAAGACTACGGTCTGTGGCATATTGCGTATATCCTTTACGGGAGTGCCTTCGGCAACACGCTTTGCCAGTTCTGTCACCGCACGTTCTCCCATTCCGTATATAATCATGTCAGCGCCAGAGTCACATAATATACATTTCTGCAGTTTCTCCTGCCAGTAGTCATAGTGTGTAAGGCGTCTCAACGATGCTTCTATTCCGCCAAGAATTACAGGAGTGTCAGGAAAGAGCTGCTTAAGAATTTTTGTGTATACAATTGTGGGGTATTCAGGCCGACAATTATGCTGTCCATCAGGAGAGTAAGCGTCTTCTGAACGAAGGCGACGATTTGCTGTATACTTGTTGACCATCGAGTCCATGCATCCTGGGGCAATAGCAAAAAACAGTCGTGGGACGCCCAGTTTCTTAAAGTCACGATAGTCACCATGCCAATCGGGTTGTGGCACAATAGCTACTCTGTAGCCCTGAGCTTCTAATGTTCGTCCTATGACAGCTGCTCCGAACGAAGGATGATCGACGTATGCATCAGCAGAAAATATTATTATGTCGACGTAGTCCCACCCACGTAATTCGATTTCTTTTTTTGTGGTGGGCAGAAAGTCTGTTAGTAAAGGCATTGGCTGGAAGATTAAATGTGGAATGAAGAATGAGGGATGTGGAATAAAGCCTTCTGCTTACTTCATTCCTCTGTTCTCTTGACTAATGATTCTTTATTGTTTTTTTCTAAAAGTCATTGTTTTCTTCTTCGTTTTCGTTGACGTTTTCGTTGTATAATGTCAGAAGATTATTTAGTCCGAAAGCTTTCATGTCAGAGTGATAAACGACATCAAAGCAGAGGCTCAGCAATCCTCTGTCAGAATTTCCGCCGTTTTCGAGCAATGCCCTCACATTGAGCTTCAGTTTCTCAAGTACCGCCTCGTCTATTATTCCGTTGCTATCTATCAAGTTTTGGAAAAGTCTATACTGTCTGATGGTCTGTATGTGTTCCTGTGTGATACTGATTTGTCTTGTACCAGATGCGTTTGCTTGTATTTTCATAATCTGTCTCTGCTATTTTGTTGATTCGTTATTGTTTATGTAATTTATTATATTTCTCATGACAAAAAGCCTGTCATTAGCATTCTTTATACATTCGAAAGGAAATCCGATAGCAACGATGCAGCCCTTTTGGTCAGCATGAGCCACTGCTGCTGTGTTTCCTGAAGCATAAGTCATGAAAGGCGTTGCATTGTCGTCTTCTGTGTAACGAAGAATATCTGATGCAACGGAAGCATAATGATTCTCATTGACATGTCGATATACTGGAATTTTTTGTCCGTTCATATAGACAATATCAGCATTCTTGTTATATCCAAACGGCATTGAATTACGTTCTATGCTGTCGTTCATTATATGTAAGTTTTTTGCCAGCCATATCTTTTCTTCGTCTTCGCTCATGTCTGAAGTGATGTACGAGCCACTCACAATTATGTTGCCTCCGTTCTTGCGATATGCTTCGATGGCGTCTTTCATCTGTGGTGTAAAGGTTTTGTAGGGTAGGAGAGAATGACCGTCGTTTTTCTCATTACCGAATATGATATCAATCATTGATATTCCCTCCGTTGGTGTTTCCTTAGAAAACGCTTCTGATGAGATGCTTACAATGTTATAGTCGCCCGCCTGCTGTATTGCTTCCGCATGTGTGTAAGTGTAGTTGAAATCATTACCTGCAGTGAATCTTCCGATGAGTGAATCGTCAGAATATCCAAGCCATGGCGTTTTTCCAGCTTGTTTCTTTTCGAACACTTTCTGTTGTCCGACCCATGCCAAAGTTTTTCCATATGATAAGCCGATATCTTCAGAAAGGTCGAATCCGCATATAGAATCATTATCAATGACAGCGGGTGATGATAATCTATGAAATGCGTTGACAATCATTACTGTCTCTTTTGCCTTGGGATTGTATAAGGCTATGAGCTCTTCTGTAGGAAAACTTTCGCCGCCTTTGTTTGTTGCAGTTACTCGGAATCTGTATATGGTGTTTTCCTTAAGAACGATTGTATATTCAGATGCGCCCACACTAACGCCATTATCATATCCGTTATTTCCTATTCTTGTGTAAACATTATATGCTTCAGGGGTGGCAGATGCTTCAATTGAATCGTGTTGTGGCGTCCATGTAAGAGTGAGTATGTTTGCCCGTAGATTTCTGACTGATAGGTTCTTTGGCGTTAGTGGTTGCACGACGGCCTTAGCTCCGTTATGTCTTGCGAAATGTTTTAGAATTGTCTTATATATAGAGCGTGCCAGTACAAATTTGAAATGCGGGTCATGGCCCATACGCATATCGGCAAAGTTTTCATGTGAAAGCACTTCCATGATTGCTGATGTCTGTGCCGGCAGTCGTGTTTCGCTGTAGTTGCGGTCCCAGATATCGCGAACAGTCCATTTCCCCAATGCTTTCTTTATATCTTGCTCAGCATTGTAAAGCAATTCATGTGCTAAATCATATGATTCTTGTCTAGGCTGTCCTGCAGCGAGCTTATAGTTGTTGAAATTACTTGTGCAAATTGTGAGCGAGCCATATATGCTGCTGAAATCGTCGGCACGTCCGGCATCACTATGTATTCCGAGTTGCATGTCAATAGGTACTCGCCCTGACATGACTTTTCCAGACACGACATTGATTTGCTGCACAGGTTTTCTTGCAACGCTATCAGCAATATTCCTTGCAATTTTTTTTGCATCGTCTGCCGTTATGCTATCAGGATTGTTTTTCGCTAAACTGTCAAGAAATATCAGTGC
>JAFPAS010000253.1 GCA_017424205.1 Prevotella sp.
AAAGATGCACAGGGCAACGTAAAGCAAGTGGCTCTCCCTGAAGGCGAGACTATTGGTAAGAATGAAGCTTGGCTCGGCGACTTTATCTTTGCAGACCTCAATGGCGACGGTGTCATAACAAACGACGACCAGACATTCATTGGTAATCCTGAACCAAAATTTACATGGGGCTTCGGCAATACATTCTCATATAAGGGCTTCGACCTGACAGTATTCTTCACTGGCAGCTATGGCAATGATGTAGTGAACTACAACCGCCGCTGGACAGAAATCACAGGTAGCACAAGCAATCTTTCAAAAGATGTGCTTAACTATGCACGTGTAGAAATGATTAACCCAGACGGGCCAGATGATTTCAGAAACTATCATGTTGTGAATGCTGGTACAACAATGCCGCGTCTCTACACAGAGTCATATAAGAACCTCAATAACCGTATGAGCGATAACTATGTAGAAGACGGTTCATATATCAGACTTCAGAATGTATCTCTCGCATACACATTCCCAAAGAACTGGATAAAGAAGATACATCTCGAGAATCTGAAGATATATTGCAACATTCAGAATCTCTTCACATGGTCAGAGTATAAAGGCTATGACCCAGAAGTCGGCTCTCTCTACGGAAACACCCTTCTCAATGGTGTAGATTACGGACGTTATCCGACACCGCGTATCTATACTGTAGGACTTAACGTTGCATTCTAATACATTAAGAATATGAAAAAGTTATCATTATATATTATAGCGGTAGCGGGAGCAATGCTCATGACAGGATGTGCAGAGGATTTCCTCGACCAGGAGAACACCACCAACCTTAATCAGGGCACTTTCTTCAATTCTGACGCCGCAATAGAAGCAGGAACAGCTCCGTTGTACAACTACGTGTGGAACGACTTTAACAGCAAGTTCTACTACGGAATGGGTGACGGACGTGCAAATAATATTACAGCCCAATACTCAGATTATATCTATCCATATACAAACTTTACGGATGGTTCGCTCTCGCAGGGCTTGTCAGATGCTTGGAACTCCCTATATAATGTTGTTTCACAGAGTAATAATACTATTGTAAACATTATGGAGTATTCTTCAAGTGATGTATCAGAGCAGGCTAAGATTACCGGTGTAGCAGAAGCCCGTTTCATGCGTGGCCTTGCTTACTGGTATATTGGCTCACTTTGGGGAGGAGGCATCATATATACAAGAACATCAGACTATATTGACACATATGCATCAGCCATGCCAAGTTCGCGTGTTGATGTTATGGAGTTTGCAATTCGTGACATGGAATTTGCTGCTAAGAATCTTCCTGCAACTCAGGCCACAGCAGGTCGTGTGACAAAATATTCGGCATACGGAATGCTTTCAAGATTCTATCTTTCTATGGCAGGACTTGTTAGCGGTGACGGCCGTTACGATGGTACAAATATCGTGACCAATTTCAATCGTGGCACACGTAATGCATATTATCTTGATGCGGCGGCAAAGGCAGCCAAGAAGGTTATTACAGAGAGCAGCGCAAAACTTGTATCTGAGTATGGTGACCTCTTCAGCAACGAGCTTACTAAGGCAAACAACAACTCAGAGTCTCTCTTCCAGCTGCAGTGGCTTACAGGCTCTACCGACGCTATCGGATGGGGTGCAAACAATTCTATCGCAGCATTCTTCGGATGGTCAACAATGGTTGCTGACGGTACTAACTGGGGAGGAGCCACTTATTGTTCATGGGATCTCTGGAAGGAGTTCAATCTCGAACCAGGCGATGCAGCCGTACGTCGTCACTATTCTGTAGCATCTATCGGAGAGGTATATCCAGAATTTAATAAAAAGAATGGTGGCTACATCTATGGCGAAACAGAAAATGCAGGCAACCAAGGTGCAAACATCCGCAAGTATGTTGTAGGTACAAATGCAGACAACGGATACTCTTACAAGCAGTCGTGCGGTGTCAATACTTACATGATGCGTCTTGCTGAGGTATATCTCAATTATGCTGAGGCAATACTTGCAAATGGCGAGTCAACTTCAGACTCAGAAGCACTGCTATACTTTAATATGGTGCGTGAGCGTGCTAAGGTTCCGGCAAAGAATGCTATAACATACGAGGATCTGCGTCATGAGCGTCGTGTAGAATTTGCTTTCGAAGGACTTTATTGGTATGACCTGCTCCGCCGTTCATACTATCAGCAGCAGGAGGTTATCAATTATGTGAACAATCAGCAGCGCAACGCAAGTTACGGCGAGACAAATGCGACATACGATGGTGAGGAATGTGCTGGATATAGCATCAGCAGTGAGTATGCAGCGCCAGGCCCAAGTGTGTCTGTAGCAACAGAGCGTAATCTTGTTCTACAGGTTCCTGATGCAGACCAAGGCAAATGTCCAAACTTAAAACCCGACCCAGCAACAGGATTGCTCGTTACTATTCCATATGAATTTGGCGAACGAGAAGTTACTGATGCAGACCTGTTTTAGTTACAACGAACACGTTAAGCATAGTAGTCAAAACATGATAGAGACATA